>JAIFKS010000169.1 GCA_020049465.1 bacterium
TCCACGCCCGCGCGGTCCAGGTTGGCCACGGCGATATCCAGCAGCGAAAGACCGCCCACCGGCAGCAGGGGCTTGGGCACCAGGTCGGTCAACGGGACCAGACGGGTGCCGTAGCCGGCGGCCAGGACCATGCCGCGCAGAAGCGGCTCGGGCTCACGCATAATGGCGGTGCGCCTCGGACACGTCGGCGAAGGCCCGCAGCTCCTCAAGCCAGTGCGCCTTCATCTGCCAGGGCGACAGCCCGCCCTCCAGATGTTCGCGCCAGAGCGTGCCGCCGGCCAGGATATCGATCGGCAGTTTCTCCGCCTCGTACTCGTAGGGCGGCTGCTTCCAGGCGAAGCCCTCGGGCCACAGTCCGGCGATGGCCGCGATGGCGGCGGTGTAGGTCGTCACCGATTCGAAGACGGCGCGGTCGGTCACATGCACCTGCACGCCGCCGCAGACCTGGCCGGCGAACTTGTGGAACGTGGGCTCGAAATTCAGCGGCCGGAAGCGGCAGCCGGGCAGGTTCCAGGCGCCCAGCACGGCGGCCAGCTTGCGCCCGTCGACGAACGGCGCGCCGAAGATCTCGAACGGGCGCGTGGTGCCGCGGCCCTCGGACAGGTTGGTGCCTTCGAGCAGGCAGCCGCCCGGGTAGACGAACGCGGTGTCCAGAGTGGGCATGTTCGGCGACGGGAGCACCCAGGGCAGGCCGGTGGCGTCGAAATCCAGATCGCGGCGCCAGCCATCCATCCACACCACCTGCAGGTCGAGGTCCAGCCCGCTCCAGGCGGCGAAGAAGCCGGCCAGTTCACCGATGGTCAGGCCGTGGCGCATGGGCACGGGCGCCAGCCCGACGAACGATCGGTACCGCGGATCCAGAACGTTGCCCTCGACGCCGACGCCGCCCAGGGGGTTGGGCCGGTCCAGGACGACGACCCGCTTGCCCGCGGCCGCGCACGCCTCGAGGCACAACAGCATCGTCCAGATGAACGTGTAGTAGCGCGCGCCCACGTCCTGCAGGTCGATCACCAGCGTGTCCAGGCCGTCGAGCATCTCCGCGGTGGGCCGGCGGTGTTCGCCGTAGAGCGAATGCACCGGAACGCCCAGCTCCGGATCGGTGAAGCCGCGCCACTCGATCATGTTGTCCTGGGTCTGGCCCAGGATCCCGTGCTGCGGCCCGAACAACGCGCGCAGGTCCACCGTCGCGGCGCCCGCCGCGGCCATCAGGTCGCGCGCGTGGCGCAACGCGCCGTCGACCGACGCCGGATGCACCACCAGGCCCACGCGCTGTCCGCTCAGCAGGCTCCAGCGGTCGGCCGACAACCGCTCCAGTCCCGTCATCACTTGTATCAAAACCGACTCCCGGTCAGTTGTAGTAATCCGGTTTGCAGCCGCCTCACCCGTCCCACATGCGCTCGTAGGCCTTCAGGCGCTCGGCGATGAGAACCTTCGCGGCGCGCTGGTCCGGCAGCGGGCGTACGACCCGCTCGCCCGGCCGCGGCCGCTCGACGATGGCCCAACCCGCGGCGCGACGCCCCGGCACCGGGCGACGCACGAGCAGCAGCGGCCCGGCCACGCCCGTTTCGATCGCGTCGACGACCGGAAACACGTCGGCCATAGTCTCCCACTCGCGCTCGGCCAGCGGGATGATGCGGCCTTCGGCCAGGGCCGCCGGCAATGTCGCTTCCGTCCAGATCGGCTGGTTCATGGGCCCGCCAACTCCTCGACGGCCGTCGCCATTCGCTCCCACGAGTACTTCCGCTTCTCCTGCGCCACGGCGGCGGCGAAAGCGGCGGCGTGGTCCTCGTCGAAGAAGCGCGTGATCGCGGCCGCCAGAGCCGCCGCGTCGCCCGGCGGCACCAGGAATCCGGTGCGACCGTCCTGCACGACCTCCGGCAACCCGCCCACATCGGTCGTCACCACCGGGCGGTCGTAGTTGTAGGCGATCTGGACGATGCCGCTCTGCGTGGCCGAGACGTAGGGCAGCACGACCAGATCGGCGGCCACGAAGTAGCTCTCCACCAGCTCGTCCGGCACGAAGCCGTCGACCAGCCGGATGATGTCGCCCGCGCCGCTCCGCTCGATGTGATCGAGGTACGGCTGCTTCTCCCCGTAGATGTCGCCGACGATCAGCACGCGCATCTGGTCGCCGTAGCGCTCCTTCAGCCGGGGCGCCGCGTCGATCAGGTGCGCGACGCCCTTGTACGGCTTGATGAAACCGAAGAACAGCACCAGCCGCGCCTGCGCGGGCAGGTCCAGCCGGGCGCGGGCCTCGGCGCGCGTCGGCAACGGACGTCCCGGCGCCCCGAAATCGTACACCGGGTGCGGGATCTCCACCACCGGCAGCGAGGCCGCTTCCGGCAGCACCGACAGCAGGTCGCGCCGCACCTGCGCACTCTGGGCGATGAAGCCGTGGCCCTGCCGCAGGGCCTGCCGCGTCAGGAACCGGCTCAACGGGTACTTCTCGTGCGGGATCACGTTGTCGAGCAGGTAGATCACGCGCACACCGGTACGCCGGCGCAGCAGCCAGGTCACCGCCCAGAAGCCCGGCGCGAAGAACGGGAGCCAGTACTTGATGACGACCGCCCGCGGCGCCGCCTTTTCCAGATCGCGGCTCGTGCGCCACCAGCTGAGCGGCGACCACGGCACGAACCGCGGCAGGTTCGGATGGTCGAGCCAGGCCGCGGTTTCGCCTTCCTGCGCGCTGCCCGGGAACAGGAAGGGCGGGTACTGGCGGCGGAACGAGGCCCAGAAGACATCGTGCCCGCGCGCGGTGAGCGACCGCGCCAGCAGGCCGAAATAGGTGACGATGCCCCCGCGCAGCGGCGGCGCCGGCCCCAGGAAGGCGAGTTTCACGGGCGCCCCAGAAGATCGAGCGTCGCGGCCTGCAGCGCCGCGGGCTGCAGCGAATCCAGGCAGAACGACGGGGCGGTGCAGCGCGGCTGGAAATAGCAGGCGCAGGGCTGCGGCGGCTGCACGATGACCCCGCGGCCGTAGAGTTCGAATTCGTGCGGATTGAAGATGTTGTTGATCAGCACCAGACGTCGCCCCAGGCCCAGCGCGATGTGCATCGCCATCGTGACGGCCGTCACCACCACGTCGCAGCGGTCCACCAGGCCGATGAACGTCCGCAGATCGAAATGGCCCGGGTAGCAGGCGCCGGTCGCCGCCGCCAGCCGCGTGTTCTTCGCGTGTTCGTCCGGGCCGCCCAGCAGCACCACGTTCAGGCCGGCCGTGCGCAGCCCGCGCGCCAGTTCGGCCCAGTTCGATTCGGGCCACAGGCGGCTGGTCCAGCGCCCGCCGCAGCCGGTGTTGAGACCCACCAGCGGCGCGCCGGTCGGAAGGTCGAATTCCGGCGCCGGTTCGGGACGGTCCAGGACGTAGGGCTCGCCCGCGAACGCGTAGCCGCAGATGCCGAAGATCTCCTGCAGGTAGCTCAGTCGGCAGTCGCGGTTGACGTCGTCGAACAGGCCGGTCAGGAATTTCGCCTCGACGGCGGCGGCCATCGCCGGGCTGACGCCGTCGGTCACGGGGCGGCACAGCCCGTCATCGCCCAGCGTGAAGCCGACCTTGCGCGCGGCCTTCACCTCGCGCAGCAGCGCGCAGGCGGGTCGATCCTTGTCCAGATTGATGGCCAGGTCGAAGGCGGTGTGCCGCAGCCACAGCAGCGTGGCGACATCGAGCGGACGGACGTCAGGGACGACGCGCGGCACCAGTGCCGGGAAGTCGGTCACCCAGGTCAGCGCGTGGTCGGGGTGGTCCCGCATCAGCGGAGCCAGCAGCGGGGTCGTGCGGATGACGTCGCCGGCGGCGCCCAGTTTGATCAGCAGGATGCGTCCGGTGCGCGCCCGGAATTCCGGGCAGCCGTCGCAGTGCACGCCGCGTTGCTTGTGGGGCGCGCAGGGGATGTCGCCCCGGAAGTGGAAGCAGTCGGCGCGATGGTTCACCGGTTCCATCCTTGCGTGCGGTCAGCGATCGACCGGCGGCTGGCGGTCGCGGAGGGCCCGCAGCCCCTCGCGCGCCTGCAGCGCCAGACCGCTGGGCAACCCGCTCTGGAGGGCCATGGCGTAGGCGCTCTCCGCCTGGGCCGTGTTGTCCATGGTCGCGTACAGTCGCCCCATGTGGAAGTAGACGACGGCCGCGTCGCCGCGGTCCCGGGACAGCGCCAGTGCCTGGGTCAAGGTGTCGACGGCCTCGAAGTTCCGGTCCAGCGCCGCCAACGCCCGGCCTTTCATGGTCAGCAGGGCGGCCCGCGCGGCGGCGTCGTACTCCAGGTCGCTCTCGAGCAGGCGCGTGCTCGTCACCAGGGCGGCCGCCGGCTGCTGGCCGGCCAGTTCGCGTTCCGCCTGCTCCATGCCCTGCCGGACCGGCGCCGGCAGCGGCGCGCGCAGGCGGCGCAGTTCGACCCGCAGGTCCAGCGCCAGCGTGCGCATGTCGCCCGGCAGTTCGTCCTCCAGCGCCTCTTCCACCAGGGCCGCGGCCTGGTCCAGATACTGCCCGTCGCGCAGGAAGCCGGCCAGCAGCACCTTGGCCACGCCGTCGGCGGGGTCTTCCAGCAGCGCGGAGCGGCAGTTGGCTTCGGCCTCGAGGCGCCTGCCGGCGGCGAACGCCTCGAGCGCGCGGTTGACGTGGTAGCCGTAGGCGGCGTGCACCTGGTCGCGGGGCGGTCCCTGAAGCGTTACCGTGAACGAGGCGGGGCGGTCGCGGTTGGTCAGGACGACGATGATCTCTTCGCCCCGGCCCCACGGCACCACGACCTCGTGGCGGGATTCGCCGGTCTTGAAATAGAGCAGCGATTCGTCCCGCAGGCGCAGCACGTTGAGGTCGCAGAGCTCCTGGCCCCCGTCGACCACCAGCTTCCAGGACCGGACCTGGATCTGGTCGAAAGCGACGCGGAACTGGAAGGACTCCCGCGGGCGCAGCGTGTAGCTCTCGGACTTGTAGGTCTCCCAGTTGCCCAGGACCGCCGCCGGCCACGCGAGCGTGACGGCGAGCAGCACGAACAGCAACGAAAACGCCGGCGAGCGCGGATGCGACATGTCCCAACCCTCGGGTTGAACCGTGGAGCAAGTTGGCCGATACTCGCCGGGAATGTACCGGATGCGCGCGGGGAACTCAAGATGACAGGCGGTTTTCCGCCGGTCTGCCGCGCGCCGGGAAGGAAACCCGGGCCGACGTCGAACGGACGCGGCCCGCCGGAAAGGATGCCCCATGCCGCAAGCGCACCGCCCCCGCCCCCTTCGGACGCCCGCGTCGAAGGCCGCGATCCTGCTGATCCTGCTGTTCGGGCCCATCCTGGGCGCCGGCGCGGCCCGGGCCCAGGCGGTGGTGGGTGAACCGACCGACCTGCCGTTCACCGTCCGCGACGCCACCACCGGCCAGCCGGCGACGCCCGAGCGCCTGACCATCGCCTACGTCTCGGGCCGCCTCAACGTCGTGCTGGACATGAATCCGGGCAGCGCCGCCTTCACGGCGCCGGCGGTGCCGATCAAGGACATCGGCCAGTACATCATCACGCTGTGGCACCAGGGCGTGCCCTACTGGTGGCAGAAGCGCGGCACCGAACTGACCGCCGGTCCGGTCGCCCTGGACGTGTTCAGCGTGACCGAGAACCTGGAAGCGGTCACCATCACCGGCCTGAATCTGGTCCTGCGGCACCGCGAGACGACGGCCGATCTGGAACTCATGGTCGAGATCACGAACCTGGCGCAGCCCCAGGCCACGGTCAGCCGCGGCTCCGGCACGTTCGAACTGCAGCTGCCCGACGGCGCCACCGACATCGAAGCGAGTTACCAGCGCGGCCCCGACCCCACGCCCGTGTCGGTGACCATGTCGGGCACGCGCGCCGCGATCGCAATGCCCCTGACGCCGGGGACCAACCAGCTGCGGCTGACGGCCCGGGCTCCGTGGGACGGCGCCCTGGACCTGCCGGTGGGCAGCAACCTGCCCATCGAGGCCTGGAGCCTGCTGACGGCCCCGCCGTCGGTGACGGTCGAGTCAGGCGAGATGCAGGGTCCGGACGAACAGTCGGTGCCCGGATTCGTTCGCCGGACCGGACCGGCGCTGGCGGCCGGTCGCACCTTCACCGTGCGTCTGAACCCGGGCACGGTGGCCGGCGAACCGGAACCGCTGTTCACCGAATCAGCTCCGGCCGCCGATCCGTCGGCAGCCGCCGCCGCGAAGGAAGGTGGCGGGCGCCGATTCCCCGTCGCCTTGGCCGCGCTGGTCGCGTTGATTATCATCGGCGCGGTGGCCGTCGCGCGCCGCGGCCGTTCGTAACCGGCGCAACGCCTCACATTCCCGCTCGAACCGGCCTTGCGGCCGGCAAGGAGAGTCCATGTCCGGCACCATCGAACTGACGCTCGGCCACAGCCCCGATCCCGACGATGCCTTCATGTTCTACGGGCTGGCGCGCGACAAGTTGGAGACCGGCCCCTACCGGTTCAAGCACGTGCTGCAGGACATCCAGACGCTGAACGAGCGCGCGACACGCGGCGAACTGGACATCACCGCCATCAGCATCCACGCCTACGCCTACGTGCTGGACAAGTACGCGCTGCTGCCGGCCGGCGCGAGCATGGGCTTCGGCTACGGGCCGATGGTGGTCGCCCGCGAGGCCATCGCCGCGGCCGACCTGACGGGCATGACGATCGCGATCCCCGGCACGATGACCTCCGCCTGGCTCGAACTGCAGCTGGCGATCGGCTCCTGCAAGCCCGTCGTGGTCCCGTTCGACGAGATCATCCAGCGTGTGGCTTCCGGTGAATTCCCAGCCGGGCTGATCATCCACGAGGGGCAGCTCACCTATCAGGAAGCCGGCCTGGTCGAGTGCCTCAACCTGGGCCAGTGGTGGTGGCAGACGACCGGTCGCCGCGACTGGCCGCTGCCGCTGGGCGGCAACGCCATCCACAAGCGGCACGGCGCGGCGATGCGCGACATCAGCGACATCCTGACCGCCTCGATCCGCTACAGCCTGGACAACCGCGCGGCGGCGCTCGACTACGCGCTGGGCTGGGCCCGCGACATGGGCGTGGATCTGGCGGACCGCTTCGTCGGCATGTACGTCAACGACTGGACGCTGGACTACGGCGTGCCGGGGCGGGCGGCCATCACCGACCTGCTCGCGCGCGGGCACGCGGCGGGCCTGATCCCGAAAGTGGACCAGCTGGAATTCGTGGGCGGCTGAAGAGCCGGCATGGCGGCCGGCCCGGGCGGAGTTCGCGGTTTCCGTGCCGGGCCCGGGTCCGTGTCTAGGCGGTCGCCGCGTCGGCGTAGGCGCCCGGCGCCTCGGGCCGCCGCCGGTAACGGCGGGCGATGAACCTCTGAACCACCCCGAGGTCCAGGTAGCGATCCTGGACGCGTTTCGGCAGGTGCTTGAAGTCCTTCACGGTCCCCCGGCACTCGCGGTGGCCGCAGCGGCACTCCAGCGACCACAGGCCGTCGTCCATGGTGGTCGAATAGTCGAAGGTGATCTGCTCCTCCGGGAGGATATCCCGGAGCGCCACCAGCCGGCGGTTCTCCACCAGCCCCGAATTCGGCACGCAGGCATGGTTCACGTAGACCGACGGGCTCTCGGCGAGGATGTAGGTGCGAATGCCCGTCTGCAGCAGCAGCGCGGCCGCCTCGGTCTGGTGGATCGGGTCGTCGCGATCGAAGCGGCGGCCGCGGAAGCGCAGGATGTTCTCGCCCGCGCGGATGGTGCGGGAAGCGAAAAGACCGCGTCCCAGTTCACAATCCGCGATGTAA
>JAIFKS010000037.1 GCA_020049465.1 bacterium
GAACGACTTGGCAGGGTTGCGCAGGTAACCGTCCCCCTTCTGGGAGAGGTCCAGTACGCCGGTCGTGGTGTCGGACATGCGGATCCGTTTCGGGAGAAAGTCATCATGAAATCGGGGAAGCCGGTCGGGCCGGCTGGTGGTCCGCCGCCGCGTGCAGGGAGGAGATCCCCGGGGCGATGGACCTCTTCCCATGATAATGCATCCGGAGCGCCAAGCCAAGCGGGCCGCGCCTACACCCTGCGCTTGTCGGGCTTGCGCGGGCGGGGCTCGGGATCGCCGGGCTTGGCTGCGCCGGGCTTGGCCTTGCCGGACTTCGCCTTAACGGGCTTGGCTTTGCCGGGTTTGGCCTTGCCGGGAGCGGCCTCGACGGGCCGCGACGCCCCCGCGGGTTCACCGCCCTTCTGCTTCGGGCGCTGCCGCGGCGGCCGTTCGTGCCGCGCTTCGGGGCCGGCGCCGTGGTCGCCGGAGACCCGCGTCAGCTTCATCGCCTTGCCGCCGACGTAGACCCGTTTCAGGTGTTCGACCATCGGCGCGGGCAGATCGTCGGGTAGTTCGATGGTGGAGTGGTCGGTGTGGATGCGGATCTGGCCGATGAAGCGGTTCCGCAAACCGCTTTCGTGGGCGACCGCGCCCACGATGTTGCGGACCTCGACCCCGTCGGCGCTGCCGGCGTCGATGCGGTAGAGGGTCATGTTGCGGGCGCCGCGACCGGGCGCGGGGCTGCGGTCGCGGTCGGGCCCACGGTCGGAACCGCGGTCGCGATCGCGGGGATTGGACCGCGGTTCGTCCCAGCGCGCGTCCGCCAGGGCGCCGCTGTCCTGGGCCTGCAACGGCTGCTCCTTCTGGGCGAAGGCCAGCGCGCCGGCGGCCAGTTGCAGCGCGTCGATCTGCATCGATTCCATGAGCTCGAAGCTCAGTTCCTCGAAGAAGGGCATGGGCTGGACGGCCATGAACGCGATCAGGTCCTCGCTGAACTTCTCCACGCGCTTGCGGGTCACCGCGTCGTGGCTGGGCATCTCCATGCGCTTCAGCGGCTGCCGCGTCAGCCGCTCGATGGCGTTCAGCAGATGCTTCTCGCGCGGGCTCGCGAACAGGATCGCCTTGCCATAGCGGCCCACGCGGCCGGTGCGTCCGATGCGGTGCACGTACGCTTCCGAGTCGCCGGGAATGTCGTAGTTGACGACCAGCGAGATGCGTTCGACGTCCAGACCGCGGGCCGCCACGTCGGTCGCGACGATCATGTCCAGCTTCCCGCTCTTCAGGCGCTTGATGATGCGCTCGCGCACGACCTGCGTCACTTCCCCGCTGAGGGCGTCCACGTCGTAGCCGCGGGCCGACAGCTTCTCCGCCAGCTCCGTCGTGGCCAGCCGCGTGCGCGCGAAGATGATGACGCCGTCGTAGGACTCGGTTTCCAGCACCCGGACCAGGGCCTCGAACTTCCCCGCCGGAGGCACCACCAGGTACACCTGTTCGATGCTCTCGGCGGTCATCGTCCTGGTCTCGATGCGGATCTCCACCGGGTCCTTCAGATGCCGCTTGGAGATGCGCTTGATCTGCGCCGGCATCGTGGCCGAGAACAGCGCCATCTGGCGCTCGGCCGGGGTCGTCTCGAGGATCGACTCGACGGCTTCGACGAAGCCCATGCGCAGCATCTCGTCGGCTTCGTCCAGCACCACACAGGCGATGCCGCTCAGGTCGAGGGTGCCGCGGTCCAGGTGATCCTGGATACGACCGGGCGTGCCGACCACCACGTGGGGTCCGCGCCGCAGCTGGTTGAACTGGAAAGCGTAGCTCTGGCCGCCGTAGATGGGCAGCACGTGGAAGTCCTTCAGGTGGCGGGCATAGGCCTGGAAGGCCTCGGCGACCTGGATGGCCAGCTCCCGCGTCGGCGTCAGCACCAGCACCTGGGGCGACCGCACCGCCAGATCGATGCGCGACAGCAGGGGCAGCGCGAACGCGCCCGTCTTGCCGGTGCCGGTCTGGGCCAGCCCCAGCACGTCCCGTCCCGCCAGCAGGGGCGGGATGCACGCCTCCTGGATGGGCAGGGCCGTTTCATAGCCCAGCTCGGTGACCGCCTTGACCAGAGCGGCGGCCAGATTCAGTTCGCTGAAGGCCAGAGCGGGTTGGGACATCGCAGACTCCGAACATGGACAGGGGACCGCAAGCGGGAAACCACCCCCAAGGAAACACAATTCCGCCGGAAAATCAGGCCCGTTCCTCGCCCTACCGCACCAGCGTCAGCTTTCTGGTCTCGGAAAACGCGCCCGCCTTCAGGCCCGCGAAATAGACCCCCGAAGGCAGCGGATTGCCCTGGGCGTCGGTCGCCTGCCAGGCGATGCGGTGGGTCCCCGCGCCCCGTTCGCCGTCCACCAGGACGGCCACCTGCCGGCCGTGGAGGTCGAAAATGGTCAGCCGGCAATCGGCGATCCGGTCCAGTTCAAAGGCGATCTCGGTGCGCGGATTGAAAGGATTGGGCCAGGCGCCCAGGAGCCGCGGCGAGGCGGGCGGGGCCCCCTCGACCGGCGCCGCATTGTCCACCTCCACGATCACGTTCAGCGTGCCGGAAGCGGGAATATCGACGTCGATATGGCAGATCGCGGGATCGCCGGTGTCGTCCACCTGGGCCAGGACACCCCCGTCGACGACGTAGCGGACGGCGCCGGCGGGCATGGCCACCTTGATCCGGCCGGACTCGAACCGCTCCGCATAGCCGTTGCGGATGGTCACCGCAACCTGGTTCTGCGTGCCGTCATTGGACGGGAAATATTCCACGGTCATGGTCTGCCCGTCCAGCCCCGCGTTGAGCGTGGGCCGGGGATTCAACGCGCCATTGGCGAAGCGAACCAGGCGGAAGGGCCGGTTGGTGCCGCCCGCGTTGTCGGTCAGGATGTCGAAGGGCGGGCTCGCGTCCTCGCGGTTCGAATGCACGTGACCGGCCAGGGACATGTCCAGCCCCAGCGAAACGAGGTTCAGTTCGGCGTCGAAATCGTAGTGGTGCAGGAGCACATTGGTGGCGCGGTCGGTGGCCGCCAGGTCCTGCTGCAGCCACAGCACCTGCTGCGAGGTGTAGCTTTCGGCGCCGTAGAATTCGTAGCGCCAGTTGTCGTAGTTGTCGTAGGACTCCATGGTGGCGAAATGCACCGGCCCGTAATCGAAGCTGTAGTTCTGGGTACGAAGCGGCGCTCCGACCGGCGGATTGCCGAGCCTCTTCCAGCCGAAGAACCGCCACCAGTCGCGGCGGGCGGTGCCGTCCACGGGCGGGGTCTCATCCCAGCCGCCCAGATCGTGGTTGCCCGCGGTCAGGTAGACCGGCACCTGGAATTCCCGCAATTGCTGCTGGGCCCGGCTGTAGTAGCGGCTGCCCAGGTAGTCCTCCAGCTCCCCTTCATTGATCAGGTCGCCGGTCAGCGCCACGAAGGCCGGGTTGATGATGTTCACATCGTTGATGATGTGGCGCAGACTGACGGTGGTCGAACTGTCCGTCGCGGCGCCGCTCTGGTAATAGTAGAGGTACGTGGGCAGGTGCGTGTCGGTGATGTGGACGAAGTAGAAATCGTCCGGATACTCCGCCTGCACCTTGACCGACTGCCGGGTCACGTCATCCAGGCCGCCGGCGGCCGTCACCCGCAGGTCGTACAGGTCGTGGACCGGCACGGCGGCCGGCACCAGGGCGGTCAGGGTCCACCAGAGCGTCGAGGCGTCGTAGCTGGACCCCTGGATGGTCAGGGGAATGTCGAAGGTCCCCCGTTCGAGGCTGGCTGTCCAGCCGGTCACCGTCGGCGCGGCCTCGCAGGAAATCTCCAGGCTGCCGCCGGGAAGCACGATCGACGGGATGTTGAGCAGGGGCTTCTGGATCACGGTCAGCGTGTCACCGAGGGCCCAGGTCTGGGCCCGGCCGGAGGAAACGCAAAACAGGGCAGCCACGGCCAGAATGGCCAGGGCCGGGAGACGGGAGGTTTTCATCGTTGCCGGTCCGATCGCTGCTGGATTTTGAATGACCGTTAATGATAGCAGATGGGGGGGCCGGGATTCAACCTGGACGGCCCCCCCCACTTCACCGACCGCGATTCAGGGCGTCACGACGTTGGCCGCGCCGTCCTGGAGAAAAGCGCCCGTCTCTCGAACCTGCTCGCGAAGGCTGCGGTACAGGGCCGAGCGGACGGCGGTCGCCACCGGATCGGCGGCGCCCGCTTCGCTTCCCAGCAGCGAGGCGAACAGGCTCTGCTCGGCCGGCAGATGCACGACCTTCGGCGCCTTGCCAGGATCCAGATCCGCCAGCTTTGCCGCCAGCGCGATGGCGTCGTCCAGGTTGCCCACCGCGTCGATCAGTCCGTTGGCCACGGCCTGCGTTCCGGTCCAGGTGCGGCCGTGGGCCAGCGACTCGGCCGCGGCGAACGCCAGGCCCCGCTCACGCGCCACGTCGGCCAGCCATTCGTTGAAGCTGAGCCAGTGCGCCTCGGTGTGCCGTTCCCACTCGGCGGGCGTGGGGTCCCGCATGTCCGTGCCGTACTCGGCCATCGGGCCCTTGGCGATGCCGTCCTTGCTGACGCCGATCTTGTCGTAGAACCCCTTCAGGTTGAAGAGGCCGTTGATCGACCCGATCGATCCGGTGATGGTCAGGGGGTTGGCCATGAGCTTCGTGCCCTTGTAGGCGATGTAGTAGCCCCCGCTCCCAGCCACGTCGACCATGGAGATCACCACGGGCTTGACCGCGGACAGCAGGTCGACCTCGTGGGCCATCAGATCGCTGGCGAGGCTTTCGCCGCCGCCCGAGTCGATGCGGAAGACCACGGCCTTGACGTCGTCGTCATGTCGGCAGCGCTGCAGTTCGCGCACGATGGTCTCGTGGCCCATCATGATGCCCATGAGGGGATCGACCCGGTTCTCGCGCCCGCCGATGTTCCCCTGCGCGTGGACCACGGCCACCGTCTTGCCGGTCTTGAGGCCCACGTCTTTCCAGCTCGTTTTGGCGTACTGCTCGTGGCTGACGGTCCGCAGGCGCTCGTCCTTGTCCTTCTTGAGGCGCTCCTCCAGATCCTGCAGGTAGATGCACTCGTCGATCAGGCCCGCCGCCACCGCCTCGGTGGGCGTGAAGATGGCGTATTCCATGTGCTTCAGGAGCCGGGCTTCGTCCAGGCCGCGCTCGCGCGCGAGGTCCGCCATGATGGTGGCCCAGACATCGTCCATGAGCCACTGCATGTTTTCCCTGGCCGCGTCGCTGGCGTGGGTGTCCATGATCATCTCGGCGGCGGCCTTGTAGTCCTTGATCTTGTGCAGGTGGGGCACCACGCCGAGCTTGTCGAGCATCCCGCGCAGGTACATGCGCTGCGTCGAGGCTCCCTTGAAGGTCAGGTAGCCGCCGGTGGGCATCTGCACCCGGTCGCAGCCCGCGGCCAGCCACAGGCTGCGCATGTCCAGCGCGTCCGCCCAGGCGTGCACCGGTTTGCCCGCCGCCTGCACCTTGTCCACGGCGCGCCGCAGTTCCTGCAGCTTGGCGAAACCGGTGTTGTTGCTGCTGGAGATGTGCAGGATCACGCCGGCGATGCGGTCGTCGATGGCCACCTTGCCCAGGTTGTCCAGCAGGTCCTGCAGCGTCAGCGCGTCGCCGTTCATCACCGCGCCCAGCGGCCCGCCGGGCGGATCGTACTCGTGGACGTCGCCGTACAGATCGAGCACCAGCCAGCTTCCGCTCTCGATCCTGTCGTCCTTGTTGACGGCCAGCCAGACACCGCCGCCGATCAGGGCCAGCACGACGACCAGGGTGCAGACGGTCAGGAGCACCGAATGCACCAGGCGCTTGAAGAATGATTCCTGGTTCATGGGAATGCCCTCCGGGGTGCCGGGATGAGTGCGAGAGGGCGGGAATTCCTGGAACCCCTTCCCGCGCCCTCGGGCCCGCTGCAACCCTGCGAGGGTGCCACGGCGGACGGCCCGGCGTCAATCGGCAGGGATCATGTCGAAAGCGTGGAGGGGCGCTGAAATCCTACATTCGGGAGCCGCGGCGCCGCGTCTGCCACGCTCCGATTCCCAGACAGATGAGGACCGGCCAGGCCGTGAAGAAGAACAGCAGCCCCGGCCCGATGGGATTGGGGTTGGGGTCCGGCCAGATGCCGAGTTTCGCCAGCAGCACGATCAACCACAGCGGTGTCCATCCGACCGCGATCAGCCCGATGCCGATCCGGCTCCAGCGATTGCGCAGGAATATCTTCATGGTCGCCTCCCCCGCCAACGAGTCCGGCTGGCGCGGGGCACCCGCGCGCTACCTGCTTTCGAACGCCTTGATCGCGTCGGTGACCTGCGGCTGCACGTCGTTCGGCACGGCGATCGACAGCTGGTAGTGGACGATCTCGAAGCCGCCGGTCGTGGACCGCATCACGCCCGAGGCCTGCAGGACCCCCATCGCCGATTCCAGTTGCTCGTCGAACCAGATGACGGACCGGTCCGCGTTGAATCCGATATGGCGATGGAGCGGAGTGAACGACCAGGCGCTCTCCCCGGCGAAGAACCGGCGCCCCCAGGCAAGGAATTCGTCGCGGGTCCATCGCTCCGTCTTGTCGGTGCCGATATAGATCCCGTCGGCGGCGATCTTGTCGAAGTAGGCGAATCTCGCGTGCGCGGCATCGTCGTGCCAGGCGTCGACGAAGGCGTTCACCCGCGCGCGGAGCGCGTCATCGGAAGCCCCGGGACCGTCGGCCGCCGCGCTCAGGCCCGGCAGGCAGGCTGCGGCGAGGAGAGCCGTGAACATCAGGGCGGCCCGGTTCAGGGATGCGGCTTTCATGCGTTTCTCGCTTGGTTTGTCGTCGACTGGTTTGTCGTCGGCTTGCGCCGGCGCAAGTCCCCCGGCAATCGCTCGATCTTCCGCCGACTACGGCCTTGAGAGTCCGACTCGGCAATCTAGCGGATGCCGGTAAGCGCGTCTACTGCGGCGGCGTGAACACGAACGGCGCGCGGAACGTGGTCAAGCCGCCCTCGACGGCCGGGAACACCCAGTCACGGATCTGGGCCAGGGCGCAGGTGAGGACCGGGCCGGCGCCCAGCGCATCCTCGACCACGACGACCTCGGTGACGCGACCGGCGGCATCGACGGTCAGGCTGAACACCAGCTTGCCGCGCAGGCCGGGGTTGCGCTTCAACTCGTTCTCGTAGCAGAACTGGATGCCCGGCGCGTAGCGGCGCACCACCGCCAGCAGCGACGCGTTGCTGCGGCCTTCGCTGCCGGAGCCGACGCCGCTTCCCGTGCCGCCGCTCCCGCTTCCGCCCGAGCCTGTGCCGCCGGGCATTCCGCCGCTTCCTTCAAGGTCGGTGAGCGCGGCGATGCTCACGCCGCCGCCAAGCCCCGAGCCGCCGAGGTCGACGGCCGCCAATTGCGTGCGCCCCTCCACGCCGCCGATCTGGTCGCCGGAGCGCGCGGCGCGCACCTGGCGCGAGCGTCCTCCGGCACCGCGACCCGCGGGCGCGGCCGGACCGGTCCCGGCCTTGGGCAACGCCTGCGCCAGGTCGCCGAGCGCCTTGTCGAGCGAGCCGGAAACCTGCTTCAGGTTCGCTGCCACTTCGGACTTCGCCTGCTCGCGACCGCGCACGCCCTGGTCCGGAGCCAGCGGCGCCGGCTCGGCGCGACGCTGCGGCGCCGGGCGCGGCGTATCCGCCTTCGGCGCGGTCACCGGCGCGGGCGCCGGCGCCGGCGCTGCCGCCACGACGGGAGCGGCCGC
>JAIFKS010000160.1 GCA_020049465.1 bacterium
AACGACGGGCACATCTTCCGCTTTCTGGCCAAACCGTGCTCGACGAGCGCGCTGCTCGACGCCATTTCCGCCGGCGTCCGACAGCACGAACTGATCACCGCCGAAAAGGTCCTTCTCGAGCAGACGCTGCACGGCAGCGTCGACGCCATGAGCGGGATCCTGGCGCTGTCCAGCCCGACCCTGTTCGGGCGGGCCTGCCGGATCAAGCAGCTGGCCGACCTGATCTGCGATGAAATGGGGATCACCGATCGCTGGCAGATCCACGTGGCGGCGCAATTGTCGCAGATCGGGCGCATCACCCTGCCGGATGCGACCGCGGCGAAGCTGGCGCGCGGCGAGCTGCTGACCGCCCGGGAAGCGACCATGGTGGAGAAGGTGCCCGAAGTGACCCGCGGCATCATCGGACAGATTCCTCGTCTGGACGGAATCCTGGAGATCCTCGAATACGTTGACAAGAATTTCGACGGGACGGGCCGGCCCCAGGACAAGGTGGCCGGCGAAGACATTCCCCTGGCCTCGCGCGTGCTTCGGCTGGCCGGACGCGTCGAGGATCTGGTGGGGCGCGGCTACTCCGCGGGCAGGGTCCGGGACACCCTCCGTTTCGAAACCGGCGTCTATGATCCGGAACTGCTGAAGGCCTACGCGGCGATCGCCGAGCAGGCCGTGGACCGGGGCGGACCGCGCGGCCTGGCCATGCACGAACTGCGCATCGGCATGGTGGTGGTCGAGCCCGTGCGCTCGCTGGCCGGGTTCCTGCTGGTGGCGGCAGGTCAGGAAGTCGGTCAAAGCCTGCTGAGCCGCATCCAGAACTACCACGACACCGTCGGCATCGAATTGCCGTTGTGGGTCAGGCCCCAGGTGGCGGACGAGACCCCGCCGGCGGACGGGGCTACGGTCGAAGACGGGATACCGGTCGCGGCCGACGGCTCAGAATTCCAGATCTGCAACTGAGAAGACCATCGGCAGCTTGCGGCATCCGTCGCGGCGTACGGCCGGGATCTTGCCGGGATCGCACCCGCAGGGCACCAGGATGACCGCTGTCGTGGCGGCCAGCGCCGGCGCCAGGCGTTCCGCCTGCGTGTCGGAGATGCTGTCGGTGTCGCAGATGACCACATCCACCGCCTGCCGCTCGGGATCCAGCAGGAAGTCGCGGGTGGCCACCAGCCTGTGGCCGTGCTGCCCGGCCAGTCCCTCGAGCCACTGCGTGCGCGCGCGGTCATTGGCCAGCACGACCAGGCGCCGCGGCGCGCGGTCCCCCGAATCGCTCTCGACGACCGGTTCGAGTTCCGCGGCCTGGAGGAAGGCGCGGCTCTCGGCCAGGCGCCTGGCGATGTCCGGCAGGATCCCCAGCACCGTCTCCGGCGCCAGGTTCAGCGCCGCCATCAACGGGACGACGTCGCCGGTCGCTTCCGGCGCTTCGCCCGTGGCGCCGTTGAGGCGCGCCAGCCGGTCCGCCAGCGCCACGATCGTCAGCAGCGGATTCCCCTCGTTGACGCAGGCTTCCGCATGGTGCAACCGCACGCACTCCAGCAGCGGCGGCGGCAGTTTCCAGTGCTGAAGCAGGTATCGTCCTGAACGGCAATGGTCCAGGCCGATGTAGCGTCGTTCCTGTTCGAGGTCGCCCAGCACGTCGTCCTTGAACGCGGCTGCGTGTTCGGCCGGCAGGGCCATCATGAGGATCAGGTGCCCGATGTCGTGGAGCAGTCCCGCGACGAAGGCTTCCTCGGGTTCGTCCGCGCCGGTGTGGCGGGCCAGGACCTCCGCCGCCGCGGCGGTGGCCAGGGCGTGCTGCCAGAAAGCCTGGCGGCGATTCGGAGGCAGGGTCCGCCCGATGCCGTCGGCCACCGAAAGCCCGGTGGCCAGGCTGCGCAGCGCCGCGTGCCCCAGGATGATCACGGCCTGCGAAATGGTCGTCACATTCCCCGACATGCCGTAGAACGACGAATTCACCAGGCGCAGGATCTTGCTGGCCAGGGCCTGGTCGGTGCTGAGCACGCGGGTGATGTCGTCCGCCGAACAGTTCGCGTCCCGCATCACCGCCATCAGCTCGTGGAGCACCATGGGCAGCGGCGGCAATTCCTTGATGCGGCCGAGGACAACGTCACGGGGGTCTGTCTTCACGGGTGTCATGGCAGGCTGTTCTCCAGGAGCAGTACGCACCCGCGAGGCTCGGCAGGATCGCCGAGGAGGGCGGCGTGGGCGCGCAGGCGGCGACCATCCCAGTCGAAAGCGCATTGGCTGTCCGTGCCGGCTTCCAGGCACCGCCGCACGGCGTTCACGGCATCCTCCGGCAGCAGTTCGATGATATCGGCGCCGGGCAGCGCGTTGCCGATGGCTGGCAGTTCGCGGCGCGCGGCGTCGTTCGAAACGATCAGTTCCATGTCGCGGCTGATGCCCAGGACGATGCGCGGCAGGCTCTCCAGAACGTCCTGCGCCAGCGCGAGCGAGCGCGTGCGGTCGGCGACGGCGCTCTCGAGCCGCAAGTTGAGCCGCTCGAGATCCTTCACCTGACGCGCCGAAAGTTCCGAAAGCCGGCGATTCTCCTGCACGATGTCGTAGCGCTCCAGACACTGGCGCAGGGCCGTCTTCAACTCCTCGTCATCCCACGGTTTGCCGATGAACCGGTAGACGCCGCCGTTGTTGATCGCATCGACGATGATGTTCGGCTCCGCGTATCCCGAGAGGATGACCCGCACCGTATCGGGGCTGCGCTCGCGGACCTGCTGCAGGAACTGGGAGCCGGTCATGACCGGCATGCGCTGATCCGAAACGACTAGTTCGATCTTTTCCTTGGCGATGATCTCGAGCCCCTCGCGGCCGCTCCCGGCGGTGAGGACCCGGTACGGTTCCTTGCGCAGCGAACGCTGCAGCGACCGCAGGATGGACTCCTCGTCATCGACGAACAGCACGGTGGGTTCAGACATGCCGGCTCCTGTAACGGGAGTGCAGGGTTCCGCCGTATTATCGACCGGGCGGCGTTGATCTTGACCCCAACTGGCCCGGACGGACGTACTGGGCTATGGTTCGGCGGAACAACCGGTTGAAAGGCTCAGGTACGGCATGACCACGGCAGGGGCAACGACAGAAGGATCGGCCGCCAGCGGCCCGGGCGGGTCGGTCCCGGCGCCTGCTTCGTCCACCGATCCCCGCGAAGCCCGCCGCGGGGCCGCCTTCGGGGCCGCCGCCTTCCTGTGGTGGGGTTTCGCCCCGCTCTACTTCAAGGCCATCGGTTCGGTGCCTTCGCTGGAAGTCCTGGCGCACCGCATCGTCTGGTCGCTCGCCTTCCTGACGGCCCTGTTGATCGGCCGCCGGGGCCTGCTGGCCACCCTGGCGATGTTCCGCGACGGCCGCACCCTGCTGACGATGTGCGTGACCACCTGCCTCATCGCCGTCAACTGGCTGGTCTTCATCTGGTCGATCGCCAACGGCCGCCTGGTCGAGGCCAGCCTGGGCTACTTCATGAATCCGCTCGTCAACGTCACCTTCGGGGCGATCTTCCTGCGCGAGCGCCTGCGCCGCCCGCAGGTGGCGGCGGTTCTGCTGGCCCTGGCCGGCGTGACCTGGCTGACCGTGGCGCAGGGCCGGGCTCCTTGGATCGCGCTGGTGCTGGCGATCAGCTTCGCCATCTACGGCCTGCTGAGGAAGCTGGCCCGCCCGACCGGCATCCAGGGCCTGGCGCTGGAAACCACGCTGCTGACCCCGCTGGCCCTGGGCTGGATGTTCTGGCGCCAGGCGCACGGGGGGCTCGCCTTCGGCCACGACGGCCCGAAGATCACGATGCTGCTGTGCGCGGCGGGTCCCATCACCGCGCTGCCGCTGATCTGGTTCGCCGAGGGCGCGCGTCGCCTGCGCTTCGCGACGATCGGCTTCCTGCAGTATCTGTCGCCCACCTTCCAGTTCCTGCTGGCCGTGATCGCGTTCGGCGAACCGTTCACGCGCACCCACGCGATCGGCTTCGGCACGATCTGGACGGCGCTGGCGCTGTATTCCTGGGACACGGCGCGCGGGCTGCGCCGCCAGTGACACGACAGACTAGTGGAAGTCATGGCTGGGGCTGGGCGCCGGCACCTGCGACAGCCGCGGCTCCCAGATCGTGTCGATGATGATGTGCGACACCCCGTCGGCCGTCTGGATCTTCCCGCTCACACCCATCAGCGACAGCGTACGCGCCAGCACCCGGAACCGCTCCCAGATGTCGTTCCACGCCAGCACGTTCACGAAACCGGTTTCATCCTCCAGCGTCATGAACGTCACCCCCTTGGCCGTGTGCGGCCGCTGCCGGCAGATGACGATGCCCGCATAATCGCACCGTACCCCATGTCCCAGCCGGTTGACCTCTTCCGCCGTCGGCCATCCTTTCGCGCGCAACTGCCCCCGCAACGGCTCCAGCAAATGCGCCCGCGGACTGTGCCCGCTCCTCTTCCAATCCCAGTTCACCGCATCGAACCACCCAAGTTCCGGCAGAGCCGGCGCGCCAGCCTCCGGCAGCGGCAGCAACAACTGCTCCGGCCGATCCCGCCGACTAAGCCCATGCACCACCCACAAAGCCCGCCGCCGTTCCTCTTCATACCCAGCCAAAGCGCCACACTCCGCCAGCGAAGCCAGCATCTCAACCGGCACGAGCGCTCTTCGAAACAAGTCCGCGATGTTTCGAAACGCCCGCCCCGCAATGATCCGCTCCGCCACCTCCAACCGCATCCCCTTCACATACCGAAGCCCCATCCGAACCCCCATCGGCGCCGGTGCCGCGACGGAGGTGGGTCTGGGTCCGCTCCGGGCGACTCGGGCCGAAGGCCCGAGCGAGCCCGAAGGGCGAAGCGCGGAGCCCGGAGCGGACCCAGACCCACCTCCGTCGCGCGACACCGGCTCCAATGTGCAGTCCCACGCACTGACGGCCACATCGATAGGAAGAATGAGAAGACCGTGGCGCTTCGCGTCTTCGACGATCGTCCCGGACGTGTAGAACCCCATCGGCTGCGCATTCAAGAGCGCGCAGGTGAACACGTCGGGATGGTGGCACTTGAGCCACGACGTGGCATAGGCGATCAGGGCGAAACTCGCCGCGTGGCTCTCGGGGAAGCCGTACTCGCCGAACCCCTTGATCTGCGCGAACACGCGCTCGGCGAAATCCGGCGCGATGCCCTTGGCCACCATGCGGCCGACCAGCTTCTCGCGGTGCTGCTCCATCGGGCCGTGCGAACGCCAGGTGGCCATGTCGCGGCGCAGCTGGTCCGCCTCGCCGGGCGTGTAGTCGGCCGCCACCATCGCCAGCCGCATCACCTGCTCCTGGAACAGCGGCACGCCCAGGGTCTTGCGCAGGATGGGTTCCAGCGAGGGGTGCGGGTACTCGATGCGCTCGCGCCCATGCCGCCGCTCGATATACGGATGCAGCATGCCGCCGGTGATGGGCCCGGGCCGGATGATCGCCACCTGGATCACCAGGTCGTAGTAGTTGTCCGGCCGCAGGCGCGGCAGCATGTTCATCTGCGCGCGGCTCTCGACCTGGAAGGTGCCGACCGAGTCGCCGCGGTGCAGCATCTCGAAGGTGGGGCGGTCGTCGCGCGGGATGCGGGCCAGCGACATTTCCTGTCCGCGGTGGGTGCGCAGCAGGTCGAACGCGCGGTGTAGGTGGTTCAGCGCGCCGAGACCCAGCAGGTCGACCTTGAACAGGCCCAGCGACTCGACCGCATACTTGTCCCACTGGATGACGGTGCGGCCGGGCATGGTCGCGTTCTCGATGGGCACCAGGTCGTGCACCGGTTCGTGCCCCAGCAGGAAGCCGCCCGGGTGGATCGACAGGTGGCGCGGCACCTCCTGGATCTCGTCGACCAGGCGCCGGAAATGGGCGATCAGGGGCGAGGCCGGGTCGAAGCCGGCGCCCTGGAGCGTCTCGTCCCCGATGTCGTCGGCCCGGTAGTGGCTGGCCAGCTTCGCCAGCCGGTCCAGGTTCACCGCGGGCAGCCCGAGCACCTTGCCGACTTCGCGGATGGCTGAGCGCGGCCGGAAGCGCACCACGTTGGCGACCATCGCCGCGCGGTCGCGGCCGTATTTGTCGTAGACGTGCTGGATGACCTCTTCGCGCCGGTCGTGCTCGATGTCCAGGTCGATGTCCGGCGGCTCGGCCCGTTCGCGCGAGATGAAGCGCTCGAACAGCAGATCCACCTCGCGCGGGTTCACGGCCGTGATCTTCAGGCAGTAGCAGGTGATGGAGTTGGCGGCCGAGCCGCGCCCCTGGCAGAGGATGCCCTGCTCGCGGCAGAACCGCACGATCTCGTACATCGTCAGGAAGTAGCCGCCGTAATCCAGTTCGTGGATCAGCGCCAGTTCGCTGTCCATGCGCGCGCCCATGTCGTGCGGCACCGGGTCGCCGAAGCGCTCGCGGGCGCCCTGCCGCGCCAACTGGTCCAGCCGGTGCTCGGTCGACATGCCGAACGGCAGGTGTTCGGCCGGATAGCGGTACCTCAGGTCGCCCAGGTCGAAGCGGCAGCGTGCGGCCACCTCCAGCGTTCGCGCGACCGCGTCCGGGTCGTCGCTGAACAGGCGCGCGAACAGGCGCGGCGTCGGCAGCGCGTGGCGGTCGTTGGGTCGCAGCCGCAGTCCCGCTTCGGCGACGGTCACCCCTTCGCGCAGGCAGGTCAGCACATCCTGGAGCGGGCGCTTTTCCTTCACGTGGTACAGCACTTCGACCGCCGCGACGGTGGATATCCCGAACCGCGCGGCCCGGCGTCTCAGGCGGGCTTCGGTGCGCGGGTCGGCCGCCCGGCGATGGCGCGTCGCCAGGGCGTACAGCCGGTCGCCGAAGGCCTCGCGCAGCGGCCCGGCCACGCGTGCGGCGCCGCCGCCGTCCTCGCGGGTCAGCAGGTTGGCACCGCCGCCCCACAGGGCGAGCAGGCCCTCGGCGTGGGCCGTGACTTCGTCCCAGGTGACGAGGCCGTTGCCCTTGGGCGAGCGCAGCCGGCCCGCGGTCAGCAGCCGGCACAGGTTCGTGTAGCCGCGGCGATCACTCGCGAGCAGGACGATGGTTGACCTATCAACCATCCGGGCACCGCCAAACGGGGTGGATCCGCCCAGTGCCGGGTTGCCGATGGTTGATAGGTCAACCATCCCCGAACGGCATGATGGCGCCGGACAGCCGTCGGCCACGGTGACCTGGCTGCCGACGATCAGCGCGACCTCAGTGCCCCGGGCCGCCTGGTGTGCGGCGGGCACGCCGTACACGCCGTCACGGTCGGTCAGCGCCAGGGCCGGCAGCTTCAGCGCGGCGGCGCGCGCGATCAGGTCGTCGGGTGCCGACGCTCCCTCGAGGAACGAGTAGTATGACTTGCACCACAGGGGGACGTAGGCATTCATGGTGCGCGTTCCTACTCGACGAATCCGTGCAGATACCAGCGCCGTTCGGCTTCGGCGTAGAACACCCACAGCACGCGGCCGCCGTCGGCTTCCAGGTAGTGGTAGGCGCGCCGCACCTCGCCCGACCACCAGCCGCCCGACAGCAGGTAGGGGCCATGGACGCGCAGCGCATCTTCGCCGCGCTCGGGCACGCCGGGCGTTCCGGCCGCGCGCAGCAATCGGCGCGGGTCGGTGCGGATCAGTTCGGG
>JAIFKS010000009.1 GCA_020049465.1 bacterium
AACCTTCTTTGGGATAAATTGCCACCAGCTTAAACGGTTTGCCGCCGTATTTTTCATTGCCGAAAATAATCGTGTTTTCATACTAAAATGGCCATGTGGCCGTCGTGGCCGCATTTGTGGGCCGTGCCGTCACGCTTCGAGGCGTGGCGCAGCGGGATCGTCTCGGGAACCGGCACCGCGTCCAGTTCGGCGCGCAGCAGAACGCAGGGCCCGTCGCCGCCCGCGGGCGCCGACCAGACGGCGGCCACGCCACAGCCGCCCAATCCGGTCAGGATCACGTCGGGTCCGGCGGCCGCCAGTTCGGCGGCGACCAGCGCCGCGGTGGCGGTCTCGGCGCCTGAAGGTTCGGCCAGCGTGTGCAGGCGGCGGCGCAGCGACTTCAGCACGTGCCCGGTCATGGCCGGTTCGCCGTGCCGGCCTGCCAGCGGCAGGTGCGGTCGGCGATCTGCGTGAATCCGGCGCCCCCGCGCACGGTCTCGATCTCCAGGGGCCAGCCCGCGCGCAGCAGCGCGTCCTGCACCGCGCGCGCCTGGCCGGCCACCGCGGTCTCCTGCGTGAAGTCCACCCAGGCGACCTTCACGCCGGCCGGCGGCGGGCCCACGCGGCGCGCCAGATCGATGGCGCCGGCTCCCGGCCAAGGCTCCAGTGCGCCATCGGCAAAGATCAACAAACGACCGACGGCGGCGTCGGGCGACGAGGCCAGCGCCAGCCCCGGCGCCACGGCCCGCCGCTGTACCGCCAATTGCAGTTTCCCGGCCCCGAAGTGTTCGCGGGCCCACCGGCCGCAGGCCCGCAACTCCGCTTCGTCATCGGACGGCGAGGGGTCCGGCCCGCTGGCCGTCGCGCCATCGCCCCCGGTTGTTCCCGGGGCCACGACGAACACGGGCCAGACCGCCTGTCCGGCCAGGGAAGACGGCCCGAGATGGATCGGGCCGACGTTCGTCTCGGCGAACCAACGCTGGATGCGGGTGGCCAGCCGCAGGGCGTCGTCCTGTCCATGCCCGGCCAGCAGGACCGGCGCCAGCGCCGCGTCCGCGGGGCGCCCCGCCGGCATCACCAGATGGCAGAGTCGATCGGATCCGTCCGGACCGGGGTAGACGAAAGCGGTCAGGCCCTCGGTCGGCACCAGCGAGCCGGTCTGCCGGAACCGCGTCAGCATCAGGTTCAGATCGCCGAGGGTCGTGGTCAGGGCGCCGGGATGACGGCGCGGCCGATGCGTGCGGACAGCGGCAGCCACCGCCGTCAGGTAGTGGTTCGCGGTCGCCTGCTCTCCGGCCGGCAGCCGGTCGATGACGCTGCGGTAGCCCGCTTCCCAATCGGGTTCCAGGTTGAGCAGCCAGGCGGACCATTCGGCCGACTGCCCCGAGGGAAACGCCAGGGTGGCGCTGACGCGGCAGGGTCCGACACGCAACCGGCTGAAGTCGACGGCCCGGTTGAACACATTCAGCCCCGCGTTCAGCGGGACCGTTTCAACCGACGGACCATCGGCCAGCAGGGGTTGCCCTTCACCGTCGCGAAAATCGACGGTCAGCGTCCCGTCACCGGCGTGCTCGCACACCGCCGTCAGGTTCAGCGCAACCGCGCCGCCGGTCACGATCGACGCGGGGGTCCGTCCGAACAACATGCCGGGAGCGGCGGTGGTCAGGTCGAAGTCCAGCCGTGCGGCAGGCTGGCGCGGCGAGGCGGGCCGATCGAGGATCGCCGCTGGCATCAACCGCGGGCCGGCGCTGCCGCCGCTGCCGCGCAGGACGGCGTTCAGGCCCAGTTCACGATCGACCAGCGGGTGGTAGGGGGCGATGGCGGACCAGGGAATCATGGCGTCCATCACCAGGTGCGCGGTGCCGAGGCCGCGGAACTTCGGTTCCAATTCGCGCACGCGCTGCCAGCGACCGGTCTCGGCCACGAACAGCGCGCCGACTCCCGCGCCCTTGTCCAGGCCGAAGCCGAACACGAAACAGTCGGCTGTTTCGCCACTTCCGTCGGCCGCGAGGTCTCCCAGCGCTACGGCCACGCCGGCTTCCCCCTGCCAGGGTCGGGCGGCGCCTTGGGGCAGCCAGCGTCCCCCGGAATCATCCGCTTCCAACCGCAGGGTCAGACCGACCGGTTCCCAGGTGAGGGTCAGCCGTGCCGTCTGTCCGGCGACCGGCTCCAGCGTGAGCGTCGCCGCCCGGCCCTGCGTCAGTCGTGCGCCGCGGGCAAGGCTCAGGGCCCCGCGCTGCCGCCGGTGATCGGCGATCGCCAGTTTCACGCCTTCGGCCGCGGCTCCCTGCAGGTCGGGATCGGCCAGCGCGAAGGCGTCATCGTCGAAGCCGGCCTCGAGCGCGGCGCGCAGGCTCCGGACGGCGGCCTCGGCTTCCCCGGCGCGGCTTTCCAGACAGGCCTGGTTGTAGAGCATGATCGGGTCGCCGGGACGGAGCGCGTTCTCCTGGCGGCACAGTGTCAGGGCTTCGGCCACGCGGCCGGCGCTCTGCAGCGCGGAGATACGCTCGGCGGGGGTTTGGGCGAGGGCCGGACAGGCATACGCAGCCGTCAGGACGGCCATAAGGATCACCGCCGCAACCGGATTCCGACACGATACGGACATGGGTTCCTTTCGGGGCGCGGCCCGGTCAGATGTGCAAAACCATTGTTACCAAAGCTGGAATATAAGGTTCCGGCACCCAAAGCGGCCAACGCCGTTGTGGCCGTTCGCGATTTCTGGTAGATTGACATCCTGAGCCAGGTCAGACGCCACTTCGCACACGCGCCGCGCACTTCCGGGCGCGCGGTACCGGCACGAACGGCGGCCCCGCCGGAGAGCCGCCATGGCGAAACGAGGGCACCATGGCCATCATCCCCTTCCATATCGTGGATGCGTTCGCTTCGCGTCCGTTCACGGGCAATCCCGCCGCGATCATTCCCAACGCCTCGTGCCTGACGGACGCGGAGATGATGCTGATCACCGGCGAACTGTCGATGGAGGCGGGCTTCGTCCTGCCGCCCGACAATCCGCGGGCCGATCTGAAGCTCCGCTTCTTCACGCGCCGGCGCGAAGCCGCCCTCAGCGGCCACGTGCTGATCGCCGCCTTCGCTTCGATGGCCGACCGCGGCTTCTACAAGCCGTCTCCCGAAGGTCTGGATCTGCTGGTCGAGACCGGCGCCGGCATGCTCCCGGTGCGCCTCTATCTGGCCGCCGACGGCCAGCCGCTGGTGACGCTCCGCCTGCCCACGCCCCGCTTCGGCGAACCGGTGCCGGCCAGCGAAGTCGCCGTCGCGCTCGGTGTGCCCGAACACATGATCGGGATCGGCGACCACGGTCCGCAGCGCGTGTCCTGCGGATTCGACCAGATCATCGTGCCCATCGGCGACCGTCAGGCGATCCGCGGCGCGGTGGGGAATATTGATGCGATTGCCGATCTGACCGATCGCCGCGGCGTCGGCGGTCTGACGATGTTCTGCCCGGAAACCTACGGCCAGGTGGCCGATTTCCACTGCCGGTTCTTCCATCCGCACGTGGGCACCGACGAGGACGTGGCCAGCGGCACCGCCCTGGGCGCGGTTGCCGCCTACGTGGTCGAACACGGTTTGATGCCGGCGTCCGAACACGTGCTGGTGGTCACCGAGCAGGGGCATGCGCTGGGCCGGCCGAACCTGGCCGAGATGACCGTGCACGCGCCCGACGGACGCGCCTCCGCGGTCGACCTCACGGCCGGCGGTGCGGTGGTCATGCGCGGGTCGTTCCACTTCCACCGGCAGTCGGCGGCGGTCGAAGCGTGACCTCGGGGCTGCCGTTCCCGCGAGCGCGTGCCCGGCGCGTGCTCGCGGCGGCCGCCCTGCTGTGTCTGCTGCCGGCCTGTTCAGACGAGTCGTCGCCGGAAGATCCGGTCGTGCTGGTCGAAATCGTCGCCGAGGATTCGGGGCTGGCCCTGCCGGGACTGAAGGTTGTGCTCCTGGATGCGAACACGAACGCGCCACTGTCAGGTCCGGCGGTCAGCGATGCGTCCGGGCGGTGTCTGCTGGGTCCGGTGGCCGGCGGACGCCCGCGGTTGGTCGTCTTCGGGGGACCGCTCTGGGCCGTTCACCACCAACCCGACTGGTACGGCACCCTGCTCACTGCGGGGGGGCGGCCGATCGGTTTCGCCGCGCCGGCGACGCCGAATCGCGTGACGATGCGTCCGCGTCGGCGGCCCGGCACGGAGCCCAGGTTTTCGGGCCGGGTGGTCGATGCCGTCGACGGCCGTCCGCTCGGGCAGGCCTTTGTGTCCCTGTCGCCGTGGCCGACCGGCTACGGCGGCGGCGCCGAGACCAGCGACGACGTGACCGGCCCTGACGGCGTCTTCACGGTGTACGACATTCCCGTCGCGCTGGATCGGGACACCGGCATCGGTTACCAGGTCCTGCCGCTGGTCGTCAGCCGCGACGGATATCGCACGATCCGCTGGACGTACGATCCTCCCGGCGGGCTGGACTACACGGACGTGGCGGGGCTCGAAATCCCCTTGACGCCCCTGGGACCGGACGACAGCGGACGACTATCCGGCCGCGTGGAGCGCGATGGTCTGCCACTGGCCGATCTGCTGGTGGGGCTCGTCGCGGCGCCGACGGCCAAGGGCGCCGTCGGAGTGGTGGGGCAGGTGGCGCGGACCGACGTCGCGGGCCGCTTCGTTTTCGATCGCCTGGCGGCGGGCGCCTATGTGACGCACCCGGGATTCCTGGCGGGTGACGGCGCCTGGTTCGGCGCCGCCGCCGCGCCGCCGGTGATCGTCGATGCCGTCACTCCGGCGGACGCGGGCGTCCTGCGCGTGCTGCACGAGATCCGGCCTGCGCGCGCCAACCCTTCACGTCTGGCGGCGGCGGACACGCTGGTGACCTTCCACTGGAGCGCCGTGGCGGGCGCCGCGCGCTATGTGTGGTTCCTTGATGGCGACGCCCTGGCTGAATCCGCGGTCGAGAGCGTGACGGTCACGCTGCCGGCGCTGGCGCCCGGGCTTCATCGCTGGCAGGTGGCGGCTCTGGACGCCGGCGGTGACGCGGTGGGTTATCTGCAGAACGAGGCCTGGTTCCGCCGGGATCCCTGACCGGGCGCTCCGCGTGGTCAGCGGCGCACGAGCTCGGCGGTGTCCCGGGCGATCATCAGTTCCTCGTTCGTCGGCACGATCATGATCCGCACGCGCGAACTCGATTTGCTGATGATCGATTCGTCATGGCGCGTGGCGTTCTTGAACGTGTCCAGCGTGGCGCCGATCGCGTCCAGTCCGCGGCAGGCCCATTCCCGCACCAGCGACGCGTGTTCGCCGACGCCGGCGGTGAAGATGATGGCGTCGACCCTGCCGAGGGCCACGGCGTAGGCGCCGATGTACTTGCGGATGTGGTAGGCGTAGGTCTCCAGGGCCAGCCGCGCGCGGTCGTTGCCGTTGGCGTACTCGCGCTCGACGTCGCGAAGGTCGCTGCTGATGCCGCTGATACCCAGCATCCCGCTTTCCTTGTTGAGGATCTTCTCCACGCCGTTCAGGTCCAGGTTCAGCGTGCGCGACAGGAATCCGACCAGCGCGGGATCGATGTCGCCGCTGCGCGTACCCATCATCAGGCCTTCCAGAGGCGTCAGCCCCATCGAGGTGTCGATCGACTTGCCGCCGCGCACCGCCGCCACCGAGGCGCCGTTGCCCAGATGGCAACTGATGAAATTCAGGTCGGCCGGATCGCGCTCGAGCATCTGCGCCGCGCGCGCGGTCACGTAGCGGTGGCTGGTGCCGTGGAAACCGTAGCGCCGGATCCGGTACTCTTCGTAAAGCCGGTAGGGGATGGGGTAGATGTAGGCCATGTCCGGCATCGTCTGGTGGAACGCCGTGTCGAAGACGCCCACCATCGGCACCGTCGGCAGCACCGTCCGCGCCGCCTCGATGCCGGTGATGTTGGCCGGGTTGTGCAGAGGCGCCAGCGGGACGCACTCCCGCAACGCATCCACCACGTCCTCGTCGATGATCACCGAGGCCGAGTACTTCTCGCCGGCATGGACGACGCGGTGCCCGATGGCGGCGATCTCGTCCAGCGAATGCAGCACGCCGCGCTCCGGGTGTAGCAGCGCCGCCAACAGCAGTTCGCAGGCGTGGGCGTGGTCGGGGATCGGCAGCTCCTCGTTCACGACCGCGCCGTTGTGCGGGCTGAACGTGTGGATGCCCATGGGCAGGCCGATGCGCTCGATCAGGCCCTTGGCCATGAGCGTCTCGTTGTCCATCTCCATGAGCTGGTACTTGAGCGAACTGCTGCCGCAGTTGATGACCAGGACGTTGAACATCGTGCGTTTGACCTCAGACGCTCTGCAGCACGGTAATGGCGGCCACGTTGACGATGTCGTCGACGCTGCAGCCGCGCGAAAGGTCGTTCACGCCGCGGGCCATGCCCTGCAGTACGGGACCGACCGCCTCGGCGCCGGCCAGGCGCTGCACCAGCTTGTAGCCGATGTTGCCCGCGTCCAGGTCGGGGAAGATGAGTACGTTGGCTTTGCCGGCCACGGCGCTGCCGGGCGCCTTCTTCTCGCCGATGGCCGGCACGATGGCCGCGTCCAGCTGCAGCGGGCCGTCCACGGCCAGGTTCGGCGCCTTGCGCCGCACGATCTCCAGGGCGGCGACGACCTTGTCCACGTCCGGCCCGGCGCCGCTGCCCATCGTGCTGAAGCTGAGCATCGCCACGACCGGCTCGAAGCCGCACAGCGCGCGGGCGGTGCCGGCGGTCGCGATGGCGATGTCCGCCAGCTGTTCGGCATTGGGTTGCGGGTTGACCGCGCAGTCGCCGAACACCAGCCGGCCGGCGTCGCCGAAGGTCCAGTCCGGCCGCACCATGACGAAGCAGCTCGAGACGATCGAGGTGCCCGGGGCCATGCCCACGATCTGGAAGCCGGCGCGCAGCACGTTGCCCGTCGAGTTGACGGCGCCCGCCACCATGCCGTCGGCCAGGCCGCGGCGGACGAGCATCGCGCCGAAGAACAGGGGGTCGGCGAGCGTGGTCGCGGCTTCCTCTTCGGTCATGCCCTTGTGCCGGCGCAGTTCGTGGTACTCGCGCACGAAGTCGGCGCGGTAGCTCGAGCGCACGGGATCGATCACGCGGATGCCCGCCGGGTCCACGCCCAGGGCCGCGAAACGCGCGGCCACGGCGGCTTCTTCGCCCAGGACGACGACGCCGGCCAGCTTGCCGTCACGGATGCGTCCGGCCGCCTGCAGGGTGCGGTCATCGACCGATTCGGGCAGCACGACGGTCTTGCCGAGGGCGGCGGCCCTCGCGTGCAGTGAAGTGATGAAGTCCATGATGGTCCCCCGAAGCTGCGCCGGCGGGCGGATGCCCGGCGGCACGATGGGGCGCACGGCCGGGCCCGGCGGGGTGCCGGGGGGGCTGCGCTCCGGCAATCCCTACTGCGTGTCGGCCACGCCGCCGGCGTCCAGCTGTTGCAGCGAGAGGTAGCCCTCGTCGCGCATCGCACAGACCAGGTCGGCCAGCGTGAATCCGGTCCAGAATTCCTTCAGACGCGCGTCCAGCAGCGTCCAGATCGAGCGCGTCAGGCAGTCGCCGGCACGGTCGCAGGTCTGGGGTTCGGCCACGCAGTCGACCGGGGCGGTGTGCGAGTCCAGCGCGCTGATCACGTCCCAGAGTGTGATCTCGGTCGGCGCCCGGCCCAGCGTGTAGCCGCCGCGCACGCCCTTGCGGCTGACGATCAGGTTGGCGCGCCGCAGGGCGCCGACCACCTGCTCGAGGTATTTGCCGCTGATTTCCTGGCTTTCGGCGATGGCGCTGATGGGGACGGGTTCGCCGCCGTATTCGCCGGCGATCTGCAGGATGGCGCGCAGTCCGTAGCGGACCTTGGTATTGACCTTCATGGCAGTGCCTGCTCCGCTCCCGGACCCTTTGTGGGGACCGTGGTTACCTGCGGCCGGGCACCCGGCTGGCGCCGTCAGGCGTCAAGGGCGATGCGGCCCAAGTGAATGCCTCGGGTCGAAATCTATCGCGGCAGGGTCCGGAAGTCCAAGAACTTCCGAGGCTCTTTACACGAGGGGCGAACATCGTTACCGTGTCGGGAATTTATCCCGATCCGACCGGGACCCGCGCGGGCCCCGGAACGGCCTCGAAACCGAAAAGGAGAATCATGACCTCACAGGAACAGCGGGAGTTCATCCGCACGCTTTACCTGTCGGATATCCACCGCCACTTCGACGGTTCGATCCGTCCGGCCACGCTCTGGGAACTCTCCGAAAAATACTACAGCGCGGTACCCGGTCTCGACTACGAGCAATTCCGGCACTACCTGCAATGGGACGAGTCCCAGGACAGCACCCTGCTGGACTATCTCGACAAGTTCCACGTGCCGCTGCAGTACACGCAGTTCTACGACAACATCCGGCGCATCAGCTACGAACTGGCCGAGGACGCCTACAACGACGGCGTGCGCCTGCTGGAACTGCGCATCAATCCGCTGATCCACCGCCGCGCCGGGTTGACCAGCCGCCAGGTGCTGGCGGCGACGCGCAAGGGCTTCGACGCCTTTACCGAGACGCACCCGGACTTCCGGGTGGGCATCATCGTGATCGCGATGCGCAACCACGGCGGCAACATGGCGCGCATCCTCCTGCGCGAGATCGTCGGCGAACGCGAGGACTTCCACAACGGCGCGGGCGTGGTCGGCTTCGACATCGCCGGGCACGAGGCGCCGTTCCCGCCGGTCCTGTTCAAGGAGGCGTACGCGCTGGCCACCAGGATGGGGCTCAAGACCACGGCCCATGCCGGCGAGAGCGAAGGGCCGGAGCGCATCTGGGAAGCGTTGGAAAACCTGGGGCCGGACCGCATCGGCCACGGCACCAGCGCCGGACAGGATGTCGAACTGATGCGCCGGCTGGCCCGCGACGGCATCTACCTGGAAGTCTGTCTGTCGTCGAACCTGCAGACGGGGGCGGTCGCCTCGCTGGCGGACCATCCGCTGCCGAAGTTCCTCGAAGCCGGCATCAAGGTCGCGCTCTGCACGGACAACCCGACGGTCAGCAGCACCACGCTGTCGCGCGAATACGAACTGGCCATGACCACGTTCGGCTTCAGCGAGGACGACATGCGGCGCATCGCCCGGATGTCCTGCCAGGGCACGTTCCTGGCCGCCGGCTGTCCCGAGGCCGGGGGCGGTTGAGGCGCCGGGCCCCGCCCCCGGGGGCGCGACGCGGGTTGCGATGCCCGGATCGGTGACCGATAATGGCGCCGTCCGGCGGAGAAAACGGTTCCAGCGGAAGGGTGCAGGCATGTCGAGGAAACTGCGGCGCATCGCCATTCTGACCGGGGGCGGCGACGTCCCGGGGCTCAATTCGGCGATCAAGCAGGTGGTCAGCCGCGCGCAGCGGGAGGGCATTTCCGTGGTCGGCATCCGCCGCGGGTGGGGCGGGCTCATCAACTACCGGCCCGAGGCCGAGGAGGACTGGAACCGGCACTGGCGCACGGAGCTGGACTGGAGCCACGTGAGGACGATCGACCGCACGGGCGGCACGTTCCTGCACACCTCGCGGACGAATCCGGCGCGGGTGCGCGAGAAGGACATGCCGGAGCACCTCCTGCAGCCAGGAAGGACGTATCCGGCCGACCTGACCGACGTGGTGGTGGCCAACCTCGAACACCTGGAGATCGACGCCCTGATCCCCATCGGCGGCGACGACACGCTCAGCTATGCCGCTCGCCTGCACCAGGCGGGCTACCCGCAGGTGGCCATCCCCAAGACCATGGACAACGACGTCTTCGGCACCGACTTCTGTATCGGCTTCAGCACCGCGGTCACCCGTTCGGTGCAGGCGATCAGCGATCTGCGCACGCCCATCGGCTCGCACGAGCGCATCGGCCTGGTCGAACTCTTCGGGCGCAACAGCGGCGAAACCTGCCTCGTGTCCAGCTATCTGGCGCATGTGGACCGCGCCATCATCAGCGAAGTGCCGTTCGAGATCGAAAAGCTGGCGGAGATGGTCAAGAGGGACAAGCGCGACAACCCGAGCCACTACGCGATGGTGACCATCAGCGAGGGCGCCATCGCGCACGGAGGCGGCATCGTCGAGACCGGCGAAGAGGATGCCTACGGCCACCGCAAACTGGGGGGCGTGGGCCTGTGGGCGGCCGAGCAGCTCAAGAAGCGGACCGGCTTCGGCGTGACCTACCAGCAACTCGGCTACATGATGCGCTGCGGTCCCCCGGACGCCCTGGATCGCATGGTGGCGATGAATTTCGGCACCCTGGCGGTGGATCTGCTGCTCGAGGGGCGCACGGGCCTGATGACGGCCCTGCAGGAAGGTCGCTACACGGCGGTCGATCTGGCCTCGATCGTCAGCGGCGTCAAGCGGGTGGATATCGACCGGTTCTACGACGCTCAGGAGTACCGTCCTGTGCTCCGTGGGGTCGAGAACCTGCCGATGTTCCTGCGCTAGGGCGGGCCGGACGCCAAAAAATGCCCTGCACCCGAGGTGGACGGGCGCGCGTTCCGTGGGCTATGCTCCCGGCATGACGCGCCCGCGCCTTATCCGGTTGCTGGTCGCCCTCGGCATCCTTGTCGTGGGCGGTTGGCTGTTACGTGGCTACACCACCGACGACACCTACATCCACCTGCGCTACGCCCGGCACCTGCTCGAAGACGGCCAGATCGCCTTCAACCCCGGCGAACCAACCTATGGAGCCACCAGTCCGCTCTGGATCTTCGGGCTGGCCCTGCTGCTGAAGCTGGGACTGGCCCCGGCGGTCGCGGCCTGGGCGCTGGGCGCCCTGTGCGGCGTCGCGGTGATCCTGCTCGCGGACGCCATCCTGTGCCGTTTCACTTATCCCGACACCTGGAAGACGGTCGTGCTGGCCGCGATCGCCGCCGATCCCTGGTTCCTGCGCTGGACTTTCTCGGGCATGGAGACACCACTGGCGACGCTGGCCCTGCTGGTGCTGGTGTGGCCGATGGTTTCGGGCCGTGATCTGGGCTGGGGCGTCACGCGCGAACCGCTGTGGCGCCGCTATCTGGGCTGGGGCGTGGCGGCGGGTCTGGCCGGGCTGATCCGGCCCGAGTTCCTGCTGCTGGCTCCTGCCGCGCTGCCGGTGCTCCTGTGGTTCGAGTACTACCGGGCCAGCGCCGTCGGCGGTGTCCACGCCCGTCACCGCGCCCGGCCGCCGGCGCCGGCGGCGGCGGCGATCGTCGGCTGGCTGCTGACGGTCGGGCCCTGGCTGTTGTACGCCTGGAGTGTTTTCGGCCGGGCGCTTCCGGACACGGCAGCGGCCAAGAGCGGGTCGTTCCTGGCCGATCCGGTGGCTCTGCTCCGTGCGCTGGGACAGGCCGCCGGGCCTCTGCTCGCGGTGCAGGGATTCTACCTGTTGGCGCCGGCGCTGCTGGTGGTGCTGGTCCTGACGCGCCAGCGCGATCCGAACGACTTCGAACCGGGGCCGGATGCGGACGGACCGGACGCACCGGCGGCCCTTGAGACACCTCCCGGCGACGGTTCGCCCCGCGACATGGGCGCCTGGTCGGTGTGGGGCCCCGTGGCCTTCGTGGGGATCGTCGTCATCTGGACCGTGATGCTGCTGGGCGGTTATGCCGCCCGCCAGGTCTGGGTCATTTCGCGGTATGTCAGCCCGCTGGCTCCGGTCGTGCTGCTGGCGGCGAGCCTGGTCGTCGAGTGGCTCCTGCACGGGCCGGGGCTGAGCGCCGCCGCCCGCCGCGCGGGGCACCTCATGGTGCTCGTCTGCCTGGTCGCTGGGCTGGGGGTCAACGCCTGGATCTTCACGGCGCAGGTCCTGCCGCACGCGCGCGCCTTTCCGGCCGGCTTGCGCGGCTGCTACGGCGAAATCGCCGCCTGGCTGCGCACCGAACTGGAACCGGGCCAGACGGTCGCGGCGCTCGACATCGGCGCCGTGGGCTACCTCAGCGAGAGGCGCGTTCTCGATCTGATGGGGCTGGTCAGCCCGTCCGTGCGGGAACTGGGACGGCAGCAGGGCTTCGAGGCGATGGTGGCCTCGGGCGCCTGGCTGCGGGCCGAGCCCGGCCATCCGCCCGTCTTCCTGGTCGACCGGACCGACGGCCCGCCGCGCTGGGACGGCCGCACCGTCGAAGGCTACCGGTTCGCACTTGAGCGTACCTGCCTGCTGCCGGGCGTCGGCCTGCGCGAGAGCCAACCGTGGACGGTGGCGGTCTACCGCATCATCCCCGTCGCCACGGTGGCCAGCCCGCCTGCCGGCGGGTAGTCGGCCGCCGGCAGCCGCCGGATCACCAGCACGCTCACATCGTCGGCCTGCGGCGACCCGTGCCCGAAAGCACGCACGGCCTCGATCACCGCGGCGACGGTCGACTCCGCGTCCGCGCCGCGCTGCGCCAGAAGCAGATCCACCAGGCGCCCGCGCCCGAATTCGTGCACGTCGTCCTCGTCGCCCGGCGCTTCGAAGTCCAGGCGCTCGGTGACGCCGTCGGTGTAGGCCAGCAGCACGTCGCCCGGCTCCATGGTCACGTAGCCCCGCTTGTACACGGCCTCCGGCAAGGGGCCCAGCACCGGTCCGCAGGTCATCAGTTCGCGCACGCGGCCGTCCGGCGAGGCGAGCAGCGGCGGGCAGTGGCCGCCGTTGACGTAGACCAGGCTGCCGGTGGTCTCCAGTTCGCCGTAGAACATCGAAATGAAACGGCTGGCCAGCCCGCCCTGGTTGATCACGCGGTTGAGCCGGCTCACGGTGGCGTTGATCTTCTCGCCGCGCGCCTGGCCCATGCGCATGCCGACCACGACGTCGCGGGCCTGCAGCGCCGCCGGCAGGCCGTGGCCACTGGCGTCGGCCAGCATGAAGCCCACGGTGCCGGGCTCCACTTCCTGCATGTCGTAGACGTCGCCGCCGACCTCGTCCGCGGGCAGGCTCAGCGCCGCCATCTCGAATCCGGGCAGGCGCGGCAGGCATCCCGGCAGGAGCGAGTGCTGGATGCTGCGCGCCTGCCGCATCTGCGAAGCCAGCGCCTGCATCCGCAGCTTCAGGCCGACGGCGGCGCGGATCGTTTCCAGAAGGACCATCAGGTCCTCTTCGCTGCCGTGGTGGCGGATGCTCAGGCTCAGGATGTAGTTGGGGTCGCGGCCGACCAGGATCGCCGCCGAATCGGTGTCGCCGAACTGGGATTCGACGGCGGCATCGAAGCCGGGGGACTGCGGCGAGATGACCCACAGCCGGCGACGCTCGATGTCGCGCACTACCTGGTATTCCTTGCTCACGGTCTTGCCGGCCAGCGCCGCGCCCAGACCGCCCAGGCTCTCGATCAGGCAGTAGTCCTGTTTCTGTTCGCGGTACAGGCGGCCGCTGACGATGCCGAGGTTCTCGGCGGCGGGGTTGTTCACCAGGAGGTGCAGCACGTCCAGAAGCATGGCCTCGCCGCCGGACGAGTCGTCGATCTTCTCCAGCAAACGTTCCACGGTGCGGTATAGTCGCTTGTGCACCTATCGTGTCCCTTCGCGCGGGTTCCCGGTCTGCGGTCGGCAAAGGTTACCATCCGGCCGCCGCGGCGGCCAGCGCTGGTCGGGGTGGACGCGCGCGGCGCCCCGCACTATCGTCAGCGGCCGGCCCCGCGCTTCTGAACCAGGAAAGGACGAGCCCGTGGATGACGCCGCCCGCATCGATGGCCTGAGGAACTACTATCACAACATGCGCCGCGAGATCGCCCGCGTCATCGTGGGCCAGGACGCGGTCGTCGAGGAACTGATGATCGCCCTGTTCGCCGGTGGGCACGTGCTGCTCGAAGGCGTGCCGGGTCTGGCCAAGACCCTGCTGATCAGCAGCGTGGCGCGGGTGATGGACCTCAGCTTCAACCGCATCCAGTTCACGCCCGACCTCATGCCCTCGGACATCACGGGCTCGGAAGTGCTCGAAGAGGACCACGGCACCGGCCAGCGGCATTTCCGTTTTATCCGCGGTCCGATCTTCGCCGACGTGATCCTGGCCGACGAGATCAACCGCACGCCGCCCAAGACGCAGGCCGCGCTGCTGCAGGCGATGCAGGAGCGCCAGGTCACCGCGGGCGGCCAGACGCACGATCTCGGCAACCCGTTCTTCGTGCTGGCCACGCAGAATCCCATCGAGCAGGAGGGCACCTACCCCTTGCCCGAGGCGCAGCTCGACCGCTTCATGCTCAACGTCAAGATCGACTACCCGTCCTACGCGGAAGAGGTGGCGATCGTCGAGAGCACGACCGGCGCCGCGGGCGGCCAGCTCCAGCGCGTGCTCGACGGGCCCGAGGTGCTTGCCTGCCAGGACGTGGTCCGGCGCGTGCCCGTGGCCGAGAACGTGACCAGCTACGCCGTGCGCCTGGTGCGGGCCACCCGGACGGGCACGGCCGAACAGTCGAAGGCGGCGGCCGAGTTCCTGGCCTGGGGCGCCGGTCCGCGCGCGGCGCAGTTCCTGGTTCGCGGCGCCAAGGCGTGCGCGCTCCTGGACGGTCGGCCGACACCCGGGCTGGAGGACATCCGCCGCCTGGCCCACCCGGTGCTGCGGCATCGTCTGGTCGCGAACTTCCACGCCGAGGCCGAAAGCGTCGGCAAGGACGCCATCATCGACCGCATCCTGTCCGAGGTCGCCCCGTGACCTCGCCGCTGCTGACGCCCGAACTGGCGGGACAGCTGGGCCGGATCGACCTGGTGGCGCGCCTGGTGGTCGAAGGCTTTCTCCTGGGGCTGCACAAGAGTCCCTATCACGGCTTTTCGGCCGAGTTCGCCGAGTACCGCCAGTACATCCCCGGCGAGCCGGTGGCGAACATGGACTGGCGCGCCTACGCCAAGAGCGACCGGCACTACCTGAAGGTTTTCACCGAGGAAACGAATCTGCGCGCGACCATCCTGCTCGACTGCTCGGCGAGCATGGATTTCCGCGGCGATCCGCGCCGGCTGGCCAAGAAACAGTACGCGGCCTATCTGGCCGCGGCTCTCAGCTACCTCCTGCTGCGGCAGAACGACGCCGTGGGGCTGCTGACGTTCGACCAGGGTCCGCTCGAATCGGTGCCCGCGCGTTCGCTGCGGCGCCAGCTGTTCCAGGTGCTGAAGGTGCTCGACCGCCTGCCGGCCGGTACGGGAACCGACCTGGGCACGGTGCTGCACCAGGTGGCGGAGCGCGTTCCCCGCCGGGGCCTGGTGGTGCTGCTCAGCGACCTGATGGACGATCCTGCGCGGATCATCGACGGCCTCAAGCACTTCCGCCACCGCGGGCACGAGGTGATCGTGTTCCAGATCCTCGATCCGCGGGAACTGGATCTCGACTTCCGCGGTGAAGTGGAGTTTGAGGCACTCGAAGAACCGGGCCGCCGCGTGCGCCTCGAACCGGCCCACCTGCGCGACGCCTACCGCGAGCGCTTCGACGCCTGGCGCTCCGAGCTTCGGCGCGATTGCCGGCGCCAGCGCGTCGACCTGGTCGAGATCACCACCGACACGCCGTTCGCCCGCGGCCTGGGCGCCTACCTCCGCAAACGCCGGCGGCTCTACTGATGCCGTTGTCCTTTCTGAATCCCGGACTCCTGTTCGGCGCCGCCGCGGCGGCCCTGCCGGTGATCCTGCATTTCCTCAGCCGTCGTCGCGTGCGCCGCGAGTCGTTCAGCGATCTGCGCTTCCTGGAGCAGGTGCAGTCGCGCCAGGCGCGTTCGCTCGGGGTTCGGCGCTGGCTGCTCCTCCTGCTGCGCGTGCTGGCGCTGCTGGCGGTCGTGGCCGGGGCCGCCGGGCCGCGGTGGGGCGGACTGGCCGATGCTTCCGGCGGGGGCTCCACCCTGATCGTGATCGACACCAGCGCCAGCAGCGGCGCGCGGCGCGGCACCGGGACCGTTCTGGACGCGGCGGTGGCCGATGCCGCGGCAATGATCCGCCAGCTGCCGGCCGGAGCCACGGTGCAGATCATCGTCGCCGGCAGCCGGACCGAGGCGCTGTTCGGGGACTGGCTGCCGGCCGGTGATGCGGCCGCCGCCGCCTTGACGGCCGTCCGAACCGATGACGGCGGACTCGACTTCGGCGCGGTGCTGCGCGAGGCGGCGCGCCAGGCGGCGCGGGCTCCCGGCGCGCCGGTGGATCTGGTCCTGATCGGCGACCTGCAGTCGCTGCCGACGGATCCGTCCTGGCCGGACGCCGCGCGGGCGCTGCTGCAGACGCGCGGTGTGCGGGTGCTGTTGCGCGAAGTTTCCGCGGACCGCGGCGCCGCCGGCGGCGTCGTCGATATCCGCCCGCCGGGGCGGGCCCTGCGTCCCGGCGAGACGGCGCTGATCGCCGCGACGGTGGTGCCCGACCAGGCGGGACAGTTGTTCACGCTCGAGATCGACGGTCGGGCCGTGGCCGAGGCGACGTCCGCCGGGCCGGCGGGCAGCCCGCAGGCGATCGAATTCGCCCTCACCGTTCCCGGGCCGGGCCTGCACGCGGGGTGGGTGCGCAAGGAGAGCGACACGCTGCCGGCCGACGACCGCCGCCCGTTCGTCCTGGCGGTGCCGTCGCGGCTGGAAGTGCTGGTCGTGCACGGCCCCGACCGTCCCGGCGACGGCGCCTCAGGGCGCGGCGGCTGGCGGTATCCTGCCGAAGCCCTGGCGCCCGGCGGCAGCGCCGGTCCATTCGCCGTCACCGCCCAGTCGAGCGAAGTGGTGAGCACCGGGGCGCTCACGGCCGCCGGCGTGGTCGTGCTGGTCGATGCCGGACCGCTCGGCCGCGCCGGCCAGGATGCGCTGTCCGAGCGGCTGCGCGCCGGCGGCGGCGTGCTGCTGGCGGCTGGCGACCCGCTGCTGGCGGACCACCTGCGCTCCACGCAACTGCCGGCCCTCGGTCTGCCCGCCGTGGCGGAGCCCCGGCTCGGCGAAGGCGACGGCCTGCACGCACGCATTGTCGACCCGTCACATCCCCTGTTCGCCGGTCTGGACGAGACCGCGCGCCGCACGGTGGAAGACATCCGCTGGCGCCGCTGGTTCGCGTTCGCGCCCGACGACAGCCGCGTCGTGCTCGAGTTGACGGGCGGCACGCCGCTCCTGCTCGAACGCGAGGTCGGCGAGGGCCGCCTCGCGGTGCTCGCCACCCACTTCACGTTCGAAGCCGGAGGTCTGTCGCGCAGCCCGATGGCTCTGCCCCTGCTGCAGCGGCTGGTCTCGTGGCTGGGCAGCGGATCGGGACGCGACGGAGCGGCAGAGGCTGTGGTTGGACAGGAGCTGCGCGTGCGTCCCCGGGCCGGCGCTCCGGCCGCCGTCCTGGCCGACGCGAGCGCGCTCGTGGTCACCGGTCCGGTGGCCGGCGCCGCGCGCGCGGCCGACCTGGACTGGCGCGGCACGACGCCGGTGCTGGGCACCGGACCGGCGGATCGGGCGGGTTTCGCGGTCTTCACGTCCGGCACCGACACGCTCGGTCTGGTGGCGATCGCCGTGCCCGCTGCCGAGACGACCGAGCCCCGCGACGGCGCCGACCGCTGGCGGCGGCGCCTCGCGGACCTGGACCTGGACGTGGCCGCCGACCTGTCCGGCGCCGATCCGACCCGGCTGTCGGACGCCCTGTCGGGGCGCAATCTGGCGCCCTGGGCCTTCCTGCTGGCGGCGGCGCTCCTGGCGGCGGAACTCTATGTGGGGGCGGCGGCCGGACGACGGGGTGGGGGCGAAAGTTGAAATCGGCGCGGAGTCAACTCATCTTGGATCCAGTCACCGGGGGGCTGTCCGAACCTTCGCAGGAGCCGTGAAGCGACATGTGGAACTATTCCGACAAGGTCATGGACCACTTCCTGAACCCGCGCAACGTGGGTGAAGTGGACAATCCCGACGGTGTCGGCGAAGTCGGTTCCATGGCCTGCGGCGACGCATTGAGACTGACCTTCCGCCTGGATGGGGACGGCCGCATCGCCGAAGCGAAGTTCCAGACCTTCGGCTGCGGCAGCGCCATCGCCTCGAGCAGCATCCTGACCGAAATGATCCGCGGCAAGACCCTCGAGGAAGCCTCGCGGGTGACCAACGAGGACATCGCCCGCGAACTGGACGGACTTCCCCGCGAAAAAATGCACTGCTCGGTGATGGGCCGGGAGGCGCTCGAAGCGGCGATGCTCGACCACTACCGCCGTCTGGGCAGGGAAGTGCCCTGCCATCTCCTGGCCGGCACGACGCTGCTCTGCCACTGCTACCAGGTCACGAAGGATACCGTGCGCGAAGCGATCGAGCGGCACGGGCTCGAGACCGTCGAGGACGTGACGGACCACACCAAGGCCGGTGGCGGATGCGGCGACTGCCATCATGAGATCGCCGACCTGCTGCGTGAATGCCGGGAACGTCAGGCCGCGGCGCCCGCGCCGGCGGCCGGCCCCCTGCTCGATCTGGTGGCGCTGGCCCCGATGTCGTCGCGGCGGACGGACCGACCCGAGCACGCGCCCGCGGATGCGGCGATGGTCGCGAGGATCACCGAACTCCTGGAAACGGAGATCGCGCCGGCGCTGCGCAACGACGGCGGCGACATCGAATTCGTGCGGTACGGCGACCTGCGCGTGCACGTGCGGCTGACCGGCAACTGCGCCGCCTGCCGGTCGTCCTCCGCAACCATCTCCGGCCTGGTCGAACCGCGCTTGCGCGAGTTCGTCGATCCGCGCCTGTCCGTCGTGGAAGTGGGGCGTCGATGAGCACCGACAACCGCAAGCCCGGCCTGCTGGAAGGACTGCCGCCGCGTCCGGCGGCGGGAATCTATTTCGACAACAACGCGACGACGCCGGTGGCGCCCGAAGTGGTGCAGAAGATGGTGCCGCTGCTGACGGACCATTACGGCAACCCCTCGAGCATGCACTCGTTCGGCGCGCGTGCGGGCGACGAGGTGGCGCAGGCCCGCCAGAAGGTGGCCGGCCTGCTGGGCGCGGCTCTGCCGAGCGAGATCGTGTTCACCAGCGGCGGTTCCGAATCGGACAACCTCGCCATCGTCGGCACGTTGCACGCCTATCCGGAGCGGCGCCACCTGGTGACCACCGAGGTCGAGCATCCTGCGGTGCTGGGCCTGTGCCGGGAACTCCAGAAACGCCATGGTTTCGACGTCACCTTCCTGAAGGTCGACGGCGCCGGACGGCTGGCGCCCGGGCAGGTCGCCGAGGCCCTGCGCCCGGATACGGCGCTGGTCTCGGTCATGATGGCCAACAACGAGACCGGCGTGCTTTTCGACGTCGACACCATCGGACGCCTGGTCCGCGCGCACGGCGCCGTGTTCCACGTCGACGGCGTGCAGGCGGCCGGGAAGCTGCCGCTGGACCTTGAACATGCGCCCATCGACCTGTTCTCGATCTCCGGACACAAGTTGCACGCGGCCAAGGGCGTCGGCGCGCTCTACGTGCGCAAGGGCACCAAGCTGCGGCCGCTGATCGTCGGCGGCCACCAGGAGCGGGGGCGGCGCGCCGGCACCGAGAACGTGGCGGCCATTGCCGGCATGGGTGTGGCCTGCGATCTGGCGCAGGCGAGCCGCGAGCAAGAGAACGTCGAAGTGCGGCGATTGCGCGACCGCCTGGAACAGGGTCTGCTGGCGGCGATCCCCGACTGCCAGGCCAACGGCGATCCCGACTTCCGGCTGCCGAACACCAGCAACATCAGTTTCCGCTTCATCGAAGGGGAGGGCATCCTCCTGCTCCTGGACCGCGTCGGCGTGGCGGCCAGCAGCGGCTCGGCCTGTACCAGCGGCAGCCTCGAGCCGTCCCACGTGCTGCGCGCGATGGGTCTGCCGTTCACGCTGACCCACGGTTCGATCCGTTTCTCCCTGTCGCGCTACAACACGCAGGCCGAGGTCGACTACGTGATCGAGGTGTTGCCCCGCATCATCGAGCGGCTCCGCGTGATCACGCCGTTCAACGAGCGGCGGGCGACCTTCTGAAAAGCACGGAAGGAACATGAGCGACGCCTCGCATCCGCCCAGCGGCGGCCCCGGTGGGCTGTTGCACGCCGCCCTGCTGGACAAGGTGGCCGGCGAAGGCCTCGAAACGGCCGTCGCCCGCCTGAGGTCCGCCCTGCAGGCTCCGGGCGAAGGGCCGTTGCGCGTCACCGGCCTGCGAGGCGGCGCGCCGGGCCTGCTGCTCGCCTCCTGGCACGTCGCCAGCGGTCGCCCGGCCCTGATCGTGACTGCCGACCGCGAAGCCGCCGATCGCCTGGCCGATGATCTGGAGGTCTGGCTGGGTCCTGACACGGTTTGCCATCTGCCGCAGCCGGAAGTCCTTGCGTTCGACCGCAATTCCCCCGATGCCGCCACCGCCGGCGATTTCCTGTCGGGTCTGCACCGTCTGCGCACGCAGGTCGGGGTGCTGGCCGTCACCTCGCTGGCCGCGCTGCGCCAGAGGGTGATCGCTCCGGGCACGCTCGAGCGCGCCACCGTGCGCCTGCGCTGCGGTCAGCGGATCGATCCGGCCGCGCTCTGCGGTATGCTGGCCCGCGGCGGCTATCGGCCGGCGGGCATGGTCGCCAAGATCGGCGATTTCGCTCGGCGAGGGGGGCTGCTCGATGTCTTCGCCCCGGGCGATCGCCCGCTTCGCATCGAGTTCTTCGACGACGAAATCGTGTCCCTGCGCCTGTTCGAGGTCGAGACCCAGCGCACGGTCGAGCGCACCGAGGACGCCGTTGTGGTGCCGGTCAGCCACCTGTGGCTGGACGACGACGCGATCATCGCCTGCCTGGCGCGCGCCGAACAGGCGCTGGCGAAGAGGCCCGAAGGTCCGGACCCCGACGCGCTGGAGGACCTGCAGCGCCGCCTGGAAGACCGTCTGACCGACGACGGTATCGAGAGCTACCTGCCCTGGACAGGACCGACCGCGACGTTGATCGACTACCTGCCCGAGGGCTCCTCGATCTTCTGGTGCGACCCGGTTCGGCTGAGCGAACAGTCGGATCTGCTGGACGCCGAACTGCCGCGGTTGCGCGAGGTCAGGGCCGAACGCGACCCGGTGCTGCCGCGGATCGAGGAACTGGTCGAGCCGGCGGAGCGGCTGGCCGTGCCGCGTCTACGGCATATCCAGATGGCGGAATCGTGGATCACCGGCGATGCCGCAGCCTCCTGGCTGGGAAGTCCCGCGCGCGCGACGGTCGAGTTCCCCACCACCGGGCAGCAACTGCGCGGGGGCGACGTGGCGGCCCTGCGGGCCGAGCTTTCGGCGCGCGAAGCCGCCGGTGACGCCGTTCTGCTGCTGTGCGACAACCGGGGCCAGGCCGACCGCCTGTACGATCTGCTGGAGGAGGCGGCCGCCGCGCCGCAGACGACCCGGCCGCTGGTCGGCGGCGTGTCCGCCGGGTTCGCCTGGCCCGGGGCGCGTCTGTACTGCCTGACCGACCACGAATTCTTCGAGCGCTACCGCCGGCCGGTGCGGGCGCGCCACCGCAGCAGCGGCGTGGTCAAGGAGCGCGCCTCCCTGAAGCCGGGCGAGCACGTGGTGCACCTTGAATACGGCATCGCCCGCTACAAGGGACTGCGCGTGATCACGGTCGAGGGCGTCGAACGCGAGTGCCTGCTGCTCGAGTACGCCGACGAAGGCAAGGTCTACGTTCCGGTCGAGAACATCGACCAGGTCGAACGCTACAGCTCGGACCAGGGCGCCAATCCGCCGCTGGCGCGGCTGGGCTCGGGTAGCTGGCTGAAGGTGAAGGGGAAGGCCCGCAAGGCGATCCGCGCCATGGCCGCCGACCTGATCGAACTTTATGCCGCGCGCCGCGCCAAGCCGGGCTATGCGTTCCCGCCCGACAGCCACCTGCAGCGTGCGCTGGAGGACTCGTTCCTGTGGGACGAGACGCCCGATCAATTGACGGCCATCGAAGAGGTCAAGCGCGACATGGAAGGCCCCGAGCCCATGGATCGCCTGATCTGCGGCGACGTCGGCTTCGGCAAGACCGAGGTGGCCCTTCGCGCGGCGTTCAAGGCCGTGGCCGCCGGCAAGCAGGTGGCTATCCTGTGCCCGACCACGCTCCTGGCCGCGCAGCACGGCGAGACGTTCGGCGAGAGGTTCCGCGATTTCCCGGTCCGGGTCGCGGTGCTCAACCGCTACCGCACGCCGGCCGAGCAGAAGGAAGTGCTCGCCGGTTGCGCCAGCGGCCGCGTCGACGTCCTGGTCGGCACGCATCGCCTGCTCTCGCGCGACGTGAAATTCAAGGATCTGGGTCTGCTGGTCGTCGACGAAGAGCAGCGTTTCGGCGTGAAGCACAAGGAACGCCTGAAGGAGATGAAAAGGCAGGTCGACGCGATCACGCTCAGCGCGACGCCGATCCCGCGCACGCTCTATCTGGCGCTGATGGGCGCGCGCGACATGTCGCTGATCAACACGCCTCCGCGCGACCGTCTGCCCATCCACACCGAGTTGTGCACGTTCGACAAGCGTCTCCTCGTCGAAGCGATCATGCGCGAACTGCACCGCGGCGGTCAGGTCTTCTTCGTACACAACCGCGTGCAGACCATCGAGGGCATGGCTCAGCTCATCCGCGAGCTGATGCCGAACGTGCGTGTGGGCTGGGCGCACGGCCAGATGGACGAGGAGAAGCTCGAGCGCATCATGACCACCTTCCTGGCCCACGAACTGGACGTGCTGGTGGCCACCTCGATCATCGAATCGGGACTGGACATGCCGCGCGTCAACACGATCATCATCGACCGGGCCGACCGCTTCGGCCTGGCGCAGCTCTACCAGCTGCGCGGCCGCGTCGGGCGCAGCAACCACCGTGCCTTCGCCTATCTGATGACGCCGCCCGGCGAACGCCTGACGGCCGAGGCCCGCAGGCGACTGGCGGCCCTGGAGGAGTTCCAGGCGCTCGGCTCGGGCTACCACATCGCCATGCGCGATCTGGAGATCCGCGGCGCCGGCAACCTTCTGGGCGAGGAACAGCACGGACACATGGAGGCCATCGGCTTCGATCTCTATTGTCGGCTGCTCGAGGAAACGGTGGCGGAACTCCAGGGCGGCGGCGGTGTTGCTCCGCTTGAGGTGAAGGTCGAGTTCCCGTTGGCGGCCTACCTGCCCGACGACTATGTGGGCGATCCCCAGCAGAAGATGGACCTGTACCGCCGGGTGGCCCGGACGCGCCGCACCGAAGGCTGTTACCGGTTGCGCGAGGAGTTCCGGGATCGCTACGGCCCGCCGCCTCCACCGGTTTCCAACCTGTTGGATATCCAGAGGTTGCGGATCCGGGCGGGACGACTGGGAATCGTCGAGATCCGCGGCGGACGCCACGGCTGCGACTTCTTTTTCGCTGGCGGAAGGGAACCGGCGCCGCCTATTATACAGGGCTTGATGGCGGCGGGCCCCAAGGGCCTGCAATTCAAGGCCGTTGACCAGTTTGTCATGAAGGTGCCCGCGCTGCGCGACGAGCATCTGGCGGTCGCGGACGCCATGCTGGAGCGACTGGCCGAACTTCAGGGCGTGGGCCCCGAAGGTTGAATCACCGGCCGGTTTCCGAAAGCGATCCCGAGCAAGTCCAAGGAGAGTCCATGAGTTCGTTGCGTATTCCCCTGTGCCGGCCGACCCTCGTTGCGTTGGCGTGCCTGACGATGCTTGCCGTGTTCGGCGCGGGCTGCGGCGGCAAGGGCAAGGGCGTATCCGGAGAGACCGTGCTGGCCAAGGTGGGGGACAAGGAGATCACTGCGGACTACTACGAGAAGAAGCTCGTCCGTCTGACTCCCGCCGACCTGCCGCGCGACGACGAAGGCATCGTTCTGGACATGACCGAACTGCCGGGCAAGCGCAAGTTCCTCGACACCATCATCAACAAGGACGTGATGGTGACGGTGGCCACCCGCATGGGCTTCGCCGCCGATCCCCAGATCGAGTACGCCCGCAAGACCCTGACCTCCTACGAGGCGGTGGCCGCCGCCCGCGAGCGCTTCGTGGACAAGCCCGCCTCCGAGGTGGACGAGGCCGACATCCAGGCGTTCTACGAGAACCTCGGTCGCACGCGCAAGTGCCGCTATTTCATCACGAACACGCGCGAGGATGCCCTGGCCGGCCGCCAGAAGGCGCTGGACGGCGCCGATTGGGCCGATCTGTTCGCCGAGTTCCACGACGGCGCCCAGACGCAGACCGGGTCGTACGAGATCACCATCCAGTACGGGCGCTTCATCACCTCGTTCGAGGATCCCATCTTCGCCTGCGCGATCGGCGACATCACCGAGCCGGTGCCGAGCACCTACGGTTGGTGGATCCTGAAGGTCGACGGCGAGGAGCAGGGCAAGCGTCCGCCGCTCGAGGAGGCGCGCAAGACGATCACCGCGACGATCGTCAACCGTGCCCAGATGCGGCTGATCGACGCCTTCAAGGAACAGGTCCGCGCCAGTCACAAGATGTACCTGAACGAGGCTGCGCTGGTGAAGGCGTTCGAAGGTCTGCCGCCGGACGAGTCGATGTTCTATCCGGGCACGAAGGATCCGGTCAAGCGCGAAGACCTGGTGCCGCTGAAGCTCGATCCGGTCGACTATGACATCGATTTCTACGGCTACGAGGTCAAGGGCGAGCCGCGCAAGTACACGCTCGGCGATTTCAAGGCTGCCTATGACCGCATGAGCGTCTTCGAGCGCCCCAAATGGGGCGAGATGCTCGGCGGCCTGCGCCAGAAGATCACCGACGAGATCGACCGCGCCCTGCTGAATTTCGAAGCTGAAGAGCGCGGTCTGCTCACCGATCCGGAAGTCCTGGCCAAGGTCGACGAGAAGATCGAGGAGATGCTCGTGGGCAAGCTCTTCGAGGACGGCGTGCATTTCGACGCGACCGTCTCGCCGGCGGCCCTGGATTCCGCCTGGGCGCTCCACAGGGACGAATACAACCTGCCGGAGATGCGGTCGGGCAAGCGCATCGTCTGCGCCGACGCCGATCAGGCCGGCAGGGCCCATGCCGCGCTCACGGCGGGCGACCCCTGGCGCAAGGTGCTGAACTCGTTCGGTGCCGACGAGGCGGACAAGGCGGCCGGCGGCGTGCTGGAAGGGATCCGTGCCGACTCCGCGGGGATCGAGCGCGACGCCTTGTTCTCGCTCGAAGTCGGCCGGTTCAGCAGCCCGATCCCGCTGGACAGCGGACGCTTCGTGATCGTGGGTCTGGACGCGATCTCGCCGCCGCGCAGCCAGGAGCTGGCGGCGGTCGCCGAAGCGATCGTCAAGCGGATCCAGAACAAGCGCGAGGAAATGGCGTTCCGCGCCGCGCTGGACGGCTGGAAGAGCCAGGTCGCCATCGTCGTGCACGAAGACAAGTTGAAGAAGACCCGCTCGTGGAAGGAACTGACCGATGCGGCGAACCAGACTCCCGCGGTCGCTGCCAAGTAGCGTCCTGCTGATCCTGCTGGCGCTCGGCGCGGGGCCCCTCCGGGGCCTCGCGCAGGACGCCGGACCGTCGATTCCGGACGCGGCTGTACCGGCGGGGACCGCCGCGCCTGCAGAGACCGTCCCGCCGGCATCCGTTCCCGTGCTCGTGGACCGGATCGTCGCCATCGTCGACGAAGAGGCCATCCTGCAGAGCGATCTCGAGCGCGAGACCGAGCTGTATCGCCTCGAACGCCAGTACGCCGGCGAGTCGGTCGACGGCGAACCGGCGGCGATCCGTCGCGAGATGCTCGACCGCCTCATCGAGAGCAAGCTCATCATCGCCGCGGCCAAGCAGGCGGACATGAGTGTCGATCAGGAAGCCATTGCCGGCAGCGTCGACCAGAAGATCCAGCAGTTCGTCGAACACTTCGGCAGCCTTGAGGCCCTCGAGCGCGAACTGACGCGCAGCGGCATGACCCTGGCCGACTACCGGGCGCGCATGGCCGCGCAGTTGCGGGACCAGCAGTACCTGCGTCTGGTGGTGGGCAAGTTCATCCGCCCGGACGTCGAGGTGCTGGAGAACGAGGTCCGCGAGTACTATCTGGCGCATCTCGACGAGATGCCGTCGGAACCCGACAGTCTGACCATCGCAGACATCCTGATCGCCGTGCAGCCGTCCCGCGAGGTGCGACAGCGGGTGCAGGAGAAGGTCGCCCGCATCCAGTCATCGCTTGCCGGCGGCATGTCCTTCGCCGAAGCGGCCAGGACCTATTCCGAGGATGCCGGCGCTTCGCGCGGCGGCGTCGTGGGCGTGGTCGGACGCGATGACCTGTTCGACGCCGGATTGACGCGGGCGGTTTTCGCGCTCGCCGTCGGCCAGGTCAGCGAGCCGGTGGTTTCCACGCGCGGTGTGCACATCGTCCGCGTCGATGCCGTCCAGGACGACGGGCGCCGGGCCATCAGCCAGATCTTCCTGCCGATCACCGTGTCCGAGCAGGACATCGCCGCGGCCGAGGCACAGGCCGACGGCGCGCGGACGCGCGTGCTCGCCGGCGAGGCTTTCGCGTTGGTCGCCTCCGAGGTCAGCGCCGACGCCGCCTCGGCGCGCAGCGGCGGCGTGCTGGGCACGTTCCGCCTGGAGGACCTGAGCGAGACGTTCCAGGCCGCGTTGGCCGACCTGCCCGAGGGCGCGGTCAGCGAGCCCGTGTTGACGCCCGCCGGCTGGTACGTGTTCAAGGTCCTGGCGCGCACGGCCGGGCACATGTACACCTACGAGGAACTGTCCGAGCAGTTGAGGCAGGCGGTCGAGTCGCAGAAGATCGAAGCGGCGCTCGCCGAATACGTGAAGGAGCTGCGCAAGCGCTTCTTCATCGACGAGAAGGGCTGATCGCTCCGGATCGTTCGGCCAGCCACGATTCCAGCCAGGGGAAGGCGCCCGACAGGGCGCCGGCCCCGGCGGTGAACCTCTCGCGCAGATCCGCCCGTCGTCCGCTCCACAACGCCCCCAGCCAAACCCGCAGTTCCCGCTCCGCGGTTTCCGCATCCAGGTCGATCTCCACGTCCAATTCGAGCCCCAGCGACAGCGCCAGAACCGCGGCGCCCAGGGCTTCGCGCGGGTCACCGCGGCCGTTGGCCAAAGCCGTGAACGCGCTTTCCGGTTGTCCGGCTGACAAGAGCGCCTGCGCCAGCGGCACCGCGGCTTCGGGATGTGCGCGGGTCAGCGTGTCGGCGAAATCGGCGGCTTCCCGGCCGGGCAGGAACGAGACGGCCGCCAGAAGGGCTTCCGGGTCTCGCGGAGCGAGGGTTGCCGCGCGCCGGGCCAGTTCGGCCGCGGTGAGAGCGTCGCCGCGCAGTGCCGCCAGGCGGCAGAGTCCCAGCAGCGGGCGTGTGGCCGGCATGGAGGCGACGCCGCCGACCGGCGATTCGATGGAGTCGAGGCAGGCGCGCCAGGCTGTTTCGGCCTCGCAAAGTCGATCGCACGATTCCAGCAGGACGCCCCGGCGCAGGTGCCAGGCCGGACCCGGTTCGACGCGCGGAGCCTGGGCGTCGAGCCAGGAGAGCGCGGCGGTCGGCGCCGGCAGGGTCTGGGCGATGAGGGCCGCCAGTTCGCCGCTCCAGGCGCGACCCGCCAGCGCTTCGTCCGGGGCCGATTCGAGAGCGCTGCGGGCGGCGTCCGCCTCGGCCGCCAGCAGGTCACGGTCATCCCAGTACCGGGCCAGTTCCAGAATCTTGAAGCGGCAGTAGAGATCGCCCGGATCGTCGTTCAGCGCGGCGCGCAGCAGGCGCAGGTCGCGCTCTTTCTTGTGCCGCACCGCCGCCGTTTCCCGCACGTAGCCCAGATGGTTCACGCCTCCGGGCAGGTGGCGCAGTTCCAGGCGTTCGCGGGCCAGGTACCCGGCGACATCATCGGCCACATCTTCGTGGATGCGGTGCCGGAAGCGGATGTCCGGCGTGTTGCGGAACATCCGCAGCAGTCGGGCTTCGCGGTGGCCGCCGTCCGGCAGCGCGTTGCGCATCGTGACCGTGGCGGCGCCCGCGCGCCGGTCGGTTCGGACCATCCCGCGGATCGCCGCCGACAGTTCGGCGTCGATGCGTTCGTCGGCGTCCAGGAACAGGATCCAGTTTCCGCGGGCCGGCGCCAGCGAGGCGTTGCGGGCGGCGGCGAAGTCGTCGCACCAGGGGAAATCCACGATCTGCCCCCCCGCCGCGCGGATCAGTTCCGGCGAACCGTCCCGGGAGCCGGTATCCGCGACGATCAGCTCGTCCCAGAGTCCGGCCACCGCCGCCAGGAATCCGGGCAGCATGGCGGCCTCGTCACGGACGATCATGCACAGGCTCAAGTGACTACCTGACAAGGGGTTCCTTCCGCGTCGACGGTGGCTTCCCGGAAATGCCCGGAGGGTTTGGGCACGGAACGTGCAAAACCGGGGCCTGACAGGAGCAGGGAGCGCCCGGGCGGGTGCTTCCTCCGCCGCGCCAACGTTCATGCCAGGGAGACGCCCTTGACCAGCCGCCGTCCAAGCCCGGCCGCACCCGAGACGAGCGGTCCGCTCGACCCGCGCGCCATCATCAGCTTCCACCACGTGGACCTGCAGTACGACGACCAGAAGGCGCTGTCGAACGTCACCTTCACGGTCGCCAACGGCGAGTTCGTCTGTCTGACCGGGCCCAGCGGCGCCGGCAAGAGCAGCATCCTGCGGCTGATCGCGATGGACGCCTTCCCGACCAAGGGACAGGTCATCGTGCGGGGCATGCCTGCCACGCGCATGAACCGGGGCCGCGTGCCGCAACTGAGGCGCGAGATCGGCTACGTGTTCCAGGACTTCCGGCTGCTGGAAGACCGCAGCGTGGAAGACAACGTCGCCTTCGCGCAGCTGGTGGTCGGCCAACCGCACAAACTGATCGTGAAAAACGTGATGCGCGTGCTGACGCAGGTCGGCCTGTACGACAAGCGCCATCGCCTGCCCCGCCAGCTTTCGGGCGGCGAGCAGCAGCGCGTGGCCATCGCGCGCGCGATGGTCAACAGCCCCAAGATCCTGCTCGCGGACGAACCCACGGGCAACCTGGACCCGGTGACGGCGCAGGAGATCATCGACCTGCTGTTCCGCGTCAATGACGCCGGGACCTGCGTGATGTTCTCCACGCACGATCACGAGATCGTCAAGACGTTCGGGCAGCGCGTCCTGGTGGTTGACGGCGGTACCCTGATCTCCGACGAACGCAGACGGGTGCCGGTCGACCGCTCGGCAAGCCTGGTCGACAACATGTACCGCGCCCCCGAGGGAGCCCGCAGCCCGGGCGCGCGCACTGTCCGCAAGGAGCCGGTCCATGCTTAATCGCGCCCAATGGTCCTACCTGGCCAGCGAGTCGTTCGCCGGCTTCCGGCGGCGGAAGCTGACCACCGGTGTCACGATCCTGATCATGGCCTCGGCGCTGCTGGTGCTGGCGGTGCTGACCCTGGTGACGCTCAACCTGGGTACCCTGCTGGAAACGGCCCGCGGCGGCCTGGATCTCCGGCTCTACCTGCGGGACGACCTCTCGACCGAGCGTCTGGCGGAACTGCGTCCGCGCCTGCTGACCATTCCGGGCGTGGACCAGGTCACCTGGACCGACTCCGAGGCGGCCCTGGCCGAGTTCCGTCGACAGCTGGGCGACGATGCGCCGCTGCTGGAACTCCTCGACCGCAACCCGCTGCCGTCGTCCTACCACGTGACCTTCACGGCCGGCGCCCGCAATCCCGAAGCGGTCCGCGCGATCCGCGAAGAGGTGATCCGCTGGGAAGAGGTCACCGAGGTGCTGCTCAACCAGGAATGGGTCGATGCCTTGGAGCGCTGGACCTTCCGCTTCCAGATGGCGTCGCTGGTGGTCGGTCTGCTCGTGTTCCTGGCGGCCATCTTCGTCATCTCGAACACCGTCAAGCTGACCATCGCTTCGAGTTCGCGCATCATCCAGATCCAGAAGCTGGTGGGGGCGACCAATGCGTTCATCCGCACGCCCTTCCTCTGCGAGGGCATGGTGCAGGGCTTTCTCGCCGGCGTGCTGGCGATGGGGCTCCTGGCTGTCGCGAGCCGCATCCTCAGCCACAATCTGGACGGTCTGGTCTTCTTCTCCGCGGCGCAGAGCTTCGGCTTCGTGGTCTTCTGCGTGATGCTCGGACTGGCCGGCAGCTGGGCCGCCATGCGCAAGTACCTGACGATGCGGAGCGACATCTGATGCTCGACGCGATCCGGTTCCGCAATGCGCTGACGGCGCTCGGCTTGGCGGCGATCGTCGGTCTGGCCGGTTCGGCGCCGGCTCAGGACGGAGCCCCGCCCGTGTCCGGCGCTGTTGCCGGCCAGAACCCGGACAATGCGGCGCGCCTGCAGAAGGTGCGGGCCGACATCAAGCGTCAGCAGGATCTGATCCGGAGCCTGAACGCGCAGGCCGCCGATGCCCGCCGCGACCACGAGCAGATCGCGCAGGAGATCGAGGCGACCCAACGGCTGATGGGCGGCATGGTCCGCAAGGAATCTCTTCTGGTGGACGAGAGCCGGCGGCTCGAGGACGAATTGTCCCGGCGGGTCGACACCTACGAAGGCCGGCGCGAGGCGCTGGCCCGCAGCCTGCGGCGGATGTACGTGCGCGGCCAGCGCAACGACCTGGAGCTTCTGCTGACGGCGAACAGCTTCTCGGACCTGATGTCCAGCGTGAAGCTCGAGCGGACGCTGGTCCGGCTGAACGCCGGGCTGGTCGAGCGGACACGGGACGAAGGGCAGGCCGTGTTGCGGGAGCGCCGCGACCTGGACGCCGCGCTGACCGAGATCCACCAGACACGCGAGGAAACCTCACAGCAGACCAACCGGTTGCAGGGATTGCTGGCCGAGCAGGTGGCCTCGCTGCGCGAACTCGACGATCGGCGCCGCGGCGTGAACAACCGCCTGCTGGAACTCTCGCTCAACGAGCAGAAGCTGAACAACGTGCTGGACGATCTGGAAGACCGGCGCCGGCAGGAACCGCCGTCGGTCATCACCGGACAGACCGAGCCGCTGGCGCAACTGGCCGGCCGGCTGGAATGGCCCGTGCGCGGAGACGTGCTGCGCGGGTTCGGGCGCTCGGTGCACCCGCGCTTCAAGACGGTCACGCTCAACAACGGCATCAACATCAGCGCCGTGGTCGGGGCCCCGGTAGCGGCCGTGGGCACCGGGACGGTCGAATTCAGCGACAATTTGCCCGGCTTCGGACGATGCGTTATCCTGGACCACGGCGAGGGCTACTACACGCTCTACGCCTATTTGAACGGGGTCTTCGTCGCGCGCGGCGCCCAGGTGGCGCAGGGTCAGGTGATTGCCGAGGTCGGCGGTCCCGGCGGCGGCGATCCGCCCCAGCTCTACTTCGAGGTCCGGCACGGCCGCACGCCTCTGGACCCCGCCGACTGGCTGCGCTCGCAATGAGCGGCACCGGCGCCGGGGCACCGGGTCGCGGCCGCCCCGGGGGGAGCCCGCGTGCCGCCTGTGCCTTTCATCGCGCGTCCGGAAGTGCTGGCGAAGCTGCTTCGCCTGCGTGACAGGGGCCGTCTGGCCCAGCCGCTGCTGCTGGTCGGTCCCGAAGGATCGGGCAAGGAGGGCACCGCGCTGGAATTCGCCCGGCGCCTGAACTGCCTGGGGCCCGAAGCCTGCCGCGAAGGCGCTCCCTGCGAGAGCTGCACCAAGGTCGCCAGTTTCCAGCACCCGGACATCCGCTGGCTCGGACCCGCGCCCGCCACCTTCAACGAGACGGATGTGCGCGCGCTGCTGGAGCAGAAGCTTGCCAATCCTTTCGCGCGGGGCGCCGAGTCGGCCACCGCGCAGGTGAACATCGGCGACCCCGAGAATCCCGGACCGCTGACCGTGCGGGCCCTGATCCGCTTCCTGCGCGTGCGGGCCTTCCAGGGACCCTGGAAAGTGGCGGTCGTCAGCGATGCCCACCGCCTGAACACGGCGGCGGCGAACGCCTTCCTCAAGACGCTCGAGGAGCCGCCCGCCGAAACGGTGATCATGCTGACGAGCACCGGCACCGAGGGGATGCTGCCGACCATCCTGTCCCGCTGCCAGAAGGTGCGTTTCGAACCCTGGGCCGAGGCCGATCTTTCGGCGCATCTGGCGGCCGTCAGCGGCGAGCCCGCGGAGCGGACGCTGTGGGCGGCGCGTCTGGCGCAGGGAAACGCGCGACTGGCCAATGATCTCCTGCAGCCCGAGTCGCAGGCGCTGGCCGCCTGGGCCGGGCTGCTGTTCGGGTGGATCGCCGACGGCCGCCGCGGACAGGCCGCCATCGCGGCCGATGAACTGCACCGCGGCGTCTATTCGCACGCCGTCGAGGCGCCGCCGACCCGACGCGGCGCCGGCGCCGCCGGCGAACAGGGGGCCGGAGAACGCCGGGCGCGCGCCATTCGCTTGTGCGAGCTGCTGAACCTCCATTACAGTGACGCTCTGGTTTGCCGTGAAGCCGGCGACCTCTGGCAACCGCGATTCCCCGAAGCGGTGGCCGTCGTGAAAAGGGTCGCCGCACAACGGCCGACGGAAATGCTGCTGGGCGACATGGCCCGCATCGGCGCCGCCGGCGGCGACATCGACCGCAATCTCAACATCGGTCTGGTGATGGCCGTGTTGTTCGAAGGGCTGCAGGCGCATGGCCGATACGAACCGGCAAACGGATCCCACGCCGCCGGGTAGGGACGAGCCGCGCTTCTTGCCGCCTGACGGGCCTGATGGCGCCGGAGGGCCGGCGTGCGCCGACTCCCGAGCGCAGCCATCGTCACCGGCCGTGGAAAATCTGGTGCTGCTCCAGTTCAAGGGCCGTCGCAAGAGCTATTACCACAACCGCCGCGGCGTGCCGCTGAACACGGGCGACCACTGCCTGGTCGAGGCGGATCGCGGCCGTGATCTCGGACGCGTGACCTATATCGGGCCGGGACGTCCCGAATGGTGGGCGGTCGCCGAACGGCAGGGCGTGCTCCAGCTGGCCGACGAAGAGGACCTGGACCGTCAGCGGATCAACCGCGCCGAGGAAGCCGGGTTCTGGGATGTCTGCGCCGAACGCATCCGCCGCCGCGGACTGGACATGAACCTGGTGACGGTCGAGCGGCAGCATGACGGCCGCAAGATCACCTTCTACTTCACTGCCGAAGGCCGGGTTGATTTCCGCGATCTGGTCCGCGATCTGGCGGCGGTCTTCCGGGCCCGGATCGAACTGCGGCAGATCGGCGTGCGCGACGAGACACGCCTGCAGGGCGGGCTGGCGATGTGCGGCCGCGAATACTGCTGCGCCGGTTTCCTGCAGGAATTCGTGCCTGTCACGCTGAAGATGGCCAAGACCCAGCAACTGCCCCTGAATCCCGCCAAGCTGTCCGGCCCCTGTGGCCGCCTCCGCTGTTGCCTGGCCTTCGAGGACGACCACTATCGCGAGGCGCGCCGCCGCCTGCCGCGCGTGGGCGCCACCGTCGTCACTCCGGACGGGCCGTCGGTCGTTCGGCAGACGGATCTGCTCCGCGAGACCGTGACGGTCGACGGTCACGAACCCGGCCGGCCTGTGCAATGGCCGGTCGACCGGTTGAGTTGGGACGATGCGCCCGCCGACGGGCAGCAGTGCCTGCCGGCGGATCACGGGCGTGGGGAAAACGGCGGCGGCGGCTGCGGACACGGGGGCTGCCCCGGCTGCGGCGGGGGCGCCGCGTGATCGACAGCCACGTGCACCTGAACCGCATCGAGTTCGCGGGCGACGGTCTGGCCGTCGCGGCCCGGGCCCGGGCTGCCGGGGTCGCGGGCTTCCTGAACGTCGGCTACGATCCGGCCTCGAGCCGCGAGTCCATCGCGCTGGCCGAACAGGCCCCCGACATCTGGGCGACCGTGGGCATCCACCCGCACGACGCCCTGCTGCTGGCCGACGACGCCGGTCGTCTCACGCCGGACGGCCGCGCCCTCCTGGCGGAGCTGGAAACGCTCAGCCGCCACCCGAAGGTCGTGGCCATCGGCGAGATCGGTCTCGATTTCTTCCGCGACCTGTCGCCGCGTCCGGCCCAGTTCGCCGCGCTCTCGGCGCAGCTGGAACTGGCGGCGCGGGTGGGCCTGCCGGTCGTGTTCCACGTGCGCGATGCCTGGCCGCAGATGCTCGAATTCGTCGACCAGGTGGGACTGCCGCCGGCGCGCGGCGTGCTCCACGCGTTCAGCGGCGACGCCGCGGCGGTCGATTGGGCGATCGCCCGTGGATTCCGGCTGGGCATCGGCGGCGTTGTGACCTATCGTCAGTCGGCCCTGCCCGTGCAGGTGGCCCGGGCCGGCGTGGACCATCTGCTGCTGGAGACCGACGCGCCCTGGCTGCCGCCGGTCCCGCATCGTGGCAGCCGCAACGAGCCGGCCTGGCTCGGCCTCGTGCTTGACAAGGTGGCCGGGATCTTGCAAATGGATCCCCTGGAAGTCGAACGGCGCACCGACGCGTCGTTCGCCGCGTTGTTCCTGGAGCGGACGGCGGAGACGCATTGAGCCGGAGCCAGCAGGAACTGTTGCGGCAGTACGGCATCCGCCCCGTCAAGCGGCGGGGCCAGAATTTCCTGTTGGACGGCAACCTGGCCCGCGCCATCGCCGGGGATGTGCTGGCCCTGGGTGACGAGGTGCTCGAACTGGGAGCCGGCGGCGGCGCACTGACCGTGCACCTGCTGGCGGGGGCGCGCCGGGTGGCCTGCGTCGAAGTCGATCGCGAGCTTTACGCGATGCTGCAGAGCGAGTTCGGCGACCAGCCGGGTTTCCGGGCCCTGCTCGCGGATCTGACGCACCTGGATTGGGACGAGGCCCTGAAGGCCGCGGGCAGCCGACCGGTCATCGCCGGCAACCTGCCCTACGTGCTGACCAGTCTGGTCCTGTTCGCGGCGGCGGACCTCCGCGGCCGGATCGCCGGCGCGGTCTTCATGATCCAGAAAGAGGTCGCCGAGCGCCTGACGGCAACTCCCGGCGGCCGTGACTACGGGGTGCTGGCGGTGCTGCTGGGTTCGGTCTTCGACATCCGACTGGTGCGCACGGTGCCGGCCACGGTCTTCTGGCCGCGCCCGCAGGTGCAGTCGGCGGTGGTCAGTCTGACCCCGTCAGGGGACATGTCGGCGGACGAGTTCGCGAACCTGCGCGAGGTCGTCAAAAAGATCTTCGGCCAGCGCCGCAAGAAGGTGGCTTCGCAGTTGCGGACGCAGTTCGACCTGGAGCCCGCGGCCGCCGAAGCGCTCGCGCGGGCGGCCGGCATCGACCCGGAACTGCGGCCCGAGCAGATCGATCCGGACGGTTATCGACGGTTGGCCCGCCTGCTGGTACGGAAGGACGAGGGTTGATGCGCGCCACATTCCAGCCATGCGTTCGGTCGCGCCGGCTCGGCCCGCGCTCGGCTCCGACCTTCCTGTTCGTGCTGGCCCTGGCCTGCGCGTCGGCGCCGACCGCGCGCGCGCAGTTCGACGACGACGGCGCGCCGGCCGATTCGTCCGCGACGCCGCCGACCGGCTACGGGTCCGCCGACTCCACCGGAACATCGGCGCAGACCGCCGCGCTCGGCCTGACGGTCGAGCCGAAGGCCGGGGTCAAGGCCAATGTCGCGCAGTTCACGTACTACTCCGACTGGCTGACGACCGTGAATCTGGCCCGCGCGGCCAAGGCCACGCAGACCTTCAACTGGTCGCGGGACGAATACCGCAAGCAGGACAAGACCGTCGAGAACCGGAAGGGCGGGCTCAACTACAATTTCGGCGAGCAGCTGCCCCTGGTCACGGTGATCGACGGCAGCTGGAACTGGAGCGAGGACCGCACCACCAACTCGGCCGGCTTCGCCAACCTCTACAAGGTCGACAACAAGCTGGTGAGCCTCTCGGCGAGCCGTTACAAGTTCATGGGGTTGGGACTGCTGCATTCGGCAAAACTGGGCGCCAACTTCACGGACCAGGCCAGCCTCAACCAGAATCAGCGGAACGATTTCCGTGAAGGTACGGCCAGCGCCAACGTCCAGAGCGGCTGGGCCCCGGCGCGAGGAGTCATCGTGGCCGGGCGCCTGGGCGGCACCGCGACCGACGGCACCCGCCTGCTGGCCGGCCTGACCAGCCCGTCGTCGGCTTACGGCGACAGCGTCGGGATCGGCGTCTATTTCAACCGCGGCATCGGAACGGGTTTCATCCAGATGTCCCGCAGCAATTTCGAGCGGAAGTATCTGGAGTTCCGCCGCAACGCCAACGGCCTGATCGACACCGTGGGCGTGCGCGAAGACGAAAAGGTCGTGAACGAGCTCGAGACGAAGGACGCGCTGACGCTCAATTTCGAGCACACGTTCCGGATCGGGCGTCTGCGGGGCGTCACCAAGGCCTCGCACACGACCGACGACCTGTCCTACGCCGTCGGCGTCTCGGGACTCAAGGAACGCTCCGCCGATGCCGCCAATCTGACGGTCACCTACGATGCCGGCAACGACTCGGTCGCCGTCGTCTACCGGTACGGCTGGAGATGGGACGACCAGCGCATCCGCGCGGCAACGTCCAGCCGCGGCCGCCAGTACGTGCAGGAGCGCGACTTCCAGGTCAACTGGTACCGCACCCTGTTCGAGGCCACGAAGCTGTCGTTGCAGTACCACGAAGGTCTGACGCAGGACATCGCCGAAAAGCGCTTCAACGAGAACGACAAGGATCGCCTGCAGCTGGATTTCTCGGGGCGCGTGGAGCGTCTCTGGGCGGGACGCCTGCGTTCGGCGATGGTCTTCAGCTACCGCCAGTCCGAGGATGCCTCGATCCGCGGCACGAGTTCCTCCAACAACAACCGGAAGGATTCGTACGAGCTGACGCCGGGCTATACCTGGTACCTGGCGCCTTGGTTCACGCTGGACCAGAACTACCGCGTTTACATCCAGTACACCGACTACCTGTTCTCGTACCTGCCGACGGTCACGCGCCTCGACGACTACAACAAGCGCGGTGACCTGACGACAAAAGTCACGTTCGTGCCGAACCAGCGGCTGACCATCACTATCCGCCACGACTTCAACCGCCGTTTCAACGCAGCCAAGACGACCGAGGATGCCGCCGGCAGTTCGTTCTATGACCGCAACCTCGAACAGGACATTTCGAGGATCGATCTGGACCTGAAGTACATCGCGGCTCCCGGCGTCACACTGGAAGTGGGGACCTACCGCACGCGTGACGACAAGACCTCGATCGGCCGCACCACGTCCGAGACCCGTACGGATTCGGGCGATCTCGTGGTGGGCAGCCGGGTCGACCGTTCCTGGGGCGCGCAGCAGCAGTTCCAGGTTTCGGCGATGGTCAAGAAGATCAACGCCTTCGGCCCGAGCGTCACGGCCAGCAGCTCCGACTACTGGGAGGCCGACGTATGGCTCAAGTGGCTGTTCTGATGCGCGCCCGCGTTATGCGCGCGGTGATGGCGGCGCTCGGCTGTCTGCTGGCCGGCGGCTGCCTGTTCGCCCCGCGGGTGGCCGAACCGCCGGCGACCGGCGAAATCGTCCGCTATCTCGAGCAACTTTCGCCGGCCGATGTGTGGGACAATCTCGAGACCTCCGCCGAAGCGACCCACGCCCCGGGCTGGGAAGCGGCCATCAGCCAGACGTCGTTCACCTACGTGCCCGACGATGCGGCGGAGAACCAGTACCCGGGCGTCTTCACGGGCTGGGACCGCGAACGGGAGCTCTCGTTCATCAACGCGCTCTACAATTCCGACGTGACGATCGTCGCGCGCATGCGGAACCTCGAGTTCGTGGTGCCACCCTCGTCCGGCAGCGAATCGCTCTGGGAGGGCGTCATCTACGACGTGACGGTCACCAGCGGCGTGGACGCCTCGACGGTCCGTTACCGGGGGTCGGCCGATATCACCTTTTCGCTCGAGGGGAATTTCTGGTATATTAGCAGGTGGGTTGACTTGGAACCGGAAAGCGATCCGGTATCGGGCCAGTTGTTGTCGACGATGGGGGTGCTGCGGGGCAATTTTGCTAGCAAATAATCTTCCAATATGTTAAAATCGGGGGAAAGAACCCCCGAGGGACAGGTGGGCTTCTTGTGCCAAACGTTCCCGGTTCCCCGGGGGAAGCCCAGGCCATGCGGAGGACAACATGTTGAAAACGAAGAACTTGGGTTTGCTGGCCCTGGTCCTGGCGCTGACGGCCGGCGGTGGCTGCATCTTTTCGCCCGGCGATGACACGGGATGCACGGACTGCCCCCCACCGGACACGGGGTTGCCGTTTCCCGACTCGCCTGATCAGTTGATGGAGAATTTCCAGACCATCTACGAGCAGATGGACTATCTGGAATACGTGAAGATGGTCCACCCGGACTACATCATGATTCTGAAGGACACCACCTACAACGAATTCCCGGACGTGGGCACGACCCTCGACGTGAGCGAGGAACTGCGCATCCACGAGCGCATGTTCTCGAAGCAGGATCTGACCGACCCCGAGGGCACGCTGGTTCCCGGCGTGCAGACGATCCAGTTCCAGACTTTCACCCGGCAGGGCGTCTGGAGCCGGTCGCCGTCGAACGACCAGATCCCGAACGCGGATTTCGCGCTCTACGAGGTGGTCTTCCTGTTCGACCGCGGCCAGGAGTACTCGACGTTGAAGGTGCAGGGTTCGATCAAGTTCTACGTCACCCATCGTGACTCGCTGGTCAGCGGCGTCACCAAGCCCTACTACCAGATGTACGGGCAGATCGATCTGACGCAGGACACGCCGACGTCGGGTGCGTCGATCTAGACGCGGGGCCCGCAGGCGCGCCCGTACCGTGTGATGGGCGGGCGTCCGGTGGATCGTCGATGAATGGGGGGAGCCGTCGGCTCCCCCCGCCGTTTTTCCCCTTCCCACGTGCCGCGGGCTGGTCAGCATGATCCGCCTCGCGTACCATGCAGCGGATGTTCCGCTCCAGGATCCCGCCTTCGCCGGAGAGCGACCGTGTCCTTTAGGCTGCCGCCATCGAATTCCCGGATGCGCTCTCTGGTTCGCCGGGTGGTGGGCCTCCTGCTGGCCGTCGGCCTGTTCGCGCCCGTTCTGGCCGGGTGCGCGAAAGACGAGGACAACAGGAAGACGGCCACCGCTCGCCCGGGGCCGACCCACAGCCGGACCCAGGACGAGGTTGAACGTGTGCTGGCCCGGTTCGGCACGGAAGCCGGGCGCTTGGAACTCGACGCCGCCGGTGGTCGCACGTGGCCATTGCCGGCCGCCGGCGAAGCCGCCGCCGTGCGCTGCCGCGTGGTCGCCTTGCCGGCACACCCGGATCCGGCCACGCTGATCGACTCCCTGCGCGAGCCGCTGGCCGCCGTGGGCGCGGGCGTGCTCTGGCAGGAGCCGCTCGGGCTGGGCGCCTGGCGCGTCGATGTCGGTCCGCCCGGACGCCCGACCCACACGCTGGCGCTGACGCCGCCCGGGCTGATCGGGGCGGTGCGCTGGAATGCCGCGACCGACGATCCCCACTGGCGCGCCCTGGCCGACACGCCTGGCCCGGTGGTCGCCCTGGTGATCGACGACTGGGGGCAGCGCCTGGGCGGCCCGCCGGCTGAGATTCTGGCCGTGCCGGTGCCTCTGACGCTGGCGGTGCTGCCGGACCTGCCTCGTTCACGCGAGATCGCGGCGCTGGCCACGCCTCTGGTTCTGCCCGGCGGTCCTGCGATCGCTGCCGACGCCGTCGCGGCCGGTGACGCCCGCCGACGCCGTCTGGAAGCGGGCTGTCCGGTCGAACTCTCCCTGCTGCGCGAGGAGGCGCCGCTGTCCGCGCGCCGTGAAATTTTCCTGCACCTGCCCATGCAGCCGCTGGACTATCCCGGGACGAACCCCGGACCGGACGCGCTGCTGGTGGGCATGACCGCCAAAGAGGTGACCGAGCGCCTGGAGCGGGCCCTGCTGTCGGTGCCCGGCGCCCGCGGCGTGAACAACCACATGGGCAGCGCCGCGACGGCCGATTCGCTGTTGATGGACGCGCTGATGGCAGAAATCGACCGTCGTGGCCTGCGTTTCCTGGACAGCTTGACGTCGCCCCGCTCGGTGGCCTATCAGGCGGCCCGCGCGGCCGGCGTGCCCGCGCTGCGCAACCGGTTGTTCCTGGACGTCGACCACCAGGATGAAGCCGCGATCACGGCCAGTCTCGAGGCACTGATCGCCTCGGCCCGGGCACGGGGCCAGGCCGTGGGCATTGGCCATCCACACGCCGCGACGGCGGCCGTCCTGGCCCGCGAACTGCCGCGCTATGCGGCCGAAGGCGTGCGTTTCGTCACCGTGTCCGAGTTGATCGCCCTGAACATCTCAGGCGCGAACGTCAGAGGGGAAATCGCCGATGGCCGCTGATGTGTTCTTCTGGCCCCTGCCCGAGACCACCGGTGCCGAACTGGCGCCGCCCGATCCGCGGCCTGGCCTGCGCCGGCTCGTGGCCGCCCTGGGGCTCGAGGGCGCCGCGCGCGGCGGTTCGGGCTGGGCGCTGAAGGTCCATCTGGGCGCTCCGGGACGCCCGGCCGCGGTCGCTCCGGCGTGGGCCCGGGAGGTCGGGGCCGCTCTTGGCGGCGCGGCGGTTCCCGGCCGTCCAACGGGGACGTTCGCGACCGACACCCTTTCCATCGCCACGCGCGGCCTGGACACGCCCGAAGCGCTGCGGGACGCTGCCAGGGCCAAAGGCTTTCGGACCCCTGCCGATGTTGCAGGTCAACCGGACCTGACGTTCGTGGTGGGCGATGATCCGGCGGGCCCTCCGGACCTCCCGGTCGACGGCCTGCCGGGGGGGGGGCTGACCGGCCACACCATTGCGGGAGCGCTGGCGACGGCCCAGGGCCTCTGCCTGCTGACTCCCCTGCGACCGCACCCGCATCTGGGCGCGGCGGGGGCCGTGGCCGCGTTGGGGCTCGACCTGGCCACCCGTCCGGCGAAGCTGCGGCTGCACCAGGGCATCCGACCCCAGGTCGACACGCCGCTCTGCGCCGGGTGCGGCAGCTGCCTCGACGTCTGCCTTTACGACGCCATCGTGATCCGGGGCGGCCGCGCCATGATCGATCACCAACGCTGCACCGGCTGCGGGGAGTGCATGGGGGTCTGCTTCATGGCCGGGATCGCGCCGGAGGAGGCCGCCGGTCTGGCCGCTTTCCAGGTGGCGGTCGCGACCGCCGCCGCCGCCACGGCCGCCGCTCTGGGCGCCGCCTACGACCATCCGATCGCCTACATGAATATCATGATTCAACTGGACTCCCACGGGATGGCGGCCAAAGCCCGCCGGCGCCTCCCCTTGCCCGGAATCGGCATCGTCGCCTCCCGCGATCCGGTGGCGGTCGATGCCGCGGCCTTCGCCCTGCTGACCGAGCGCCTGGGCGGTCCCCTGAACCAGTGGAGCGGCTTCGCCCAGGCGCCGGGGGCGCTTCTGGACCGGGCGGAGGGCCTGGGCCTGGGCAGTCGGGCCCATCGCCTGCGGGAAGTCTGAGCCAGGCCTGAATTTCTGGATTCCCCGCCCGCCATGTGCTATCATGACAGGCGCTATATTTGCGGCAGGGCTCGGTCTGTGGGCGCACATGGCGGCGCCGCCTTATCCTGCCGGCATCGATGCCGCAGCGTGCTGTTTCAGGCGTGCTTTTTTTTGTCGCGATCACGGTCGTGCGTGATGGCTGGGCGTGAAGTCCTGGGAGTGCCAAGATGAACCGTTCCCTGCAGATCCGGGCAGGGCTAAGTGCCGTCGTCATCCTGCTGGCGGTCTACGGCCTGCTGCCTACCTTCAAGGCCCTTTCGATCTCGCATGCCGAGCGGGAGGCCGCCAAGGCCAACCCCACGCGCCTGGCGGAGATCGAGGATATCGATGCCAAGGCGATCCGCCGCGGCCTCGATCTCAAGGGCGGCATGTATCTGGTGCTGGAAGTCGACCAGACCGGGATGGACGCCAACCAGGCTGCCGATGCCCTGCAGCGGGTCAAGGAGATCCTCTACAACCGCATCGACAAGTTCGGCGTGTCCGAGCCCGAGATCACCACGTTCGGTTCCAGCCGCATCGTGGTGAAGCTGCCGGGCCTGCAGGACCCCGAACGCGCGAAGGCTCTTCTCGGCAAGACCGCGCGGCTCGAGTTCCGCCTCGTACGTCAGCCGGAAGATCTGGCCGACGCCGTCGCCGTGCTGGACAAGGCCTTCGCCGGCGACATGGCGGCCGCGCCGGTCCCGGCGCCCGGAGACACGACGTTCGTTCCGGACCAGGAGCAGTTCCTGCGCGACCATCCGTTCACCGGCCTGATCGTCTCCCAGCCGGGAGTGACCAGCACGCCGCTGTTCGTGGCCGAAGACAACGTCGAGCGCGTGCAGGCCATGCTGGATGACCCGCGCACGGCAGCCCGTCTTCGCGGCATGGAATTCCAGATGGGCATGGACCCGATGAATTTCGGCGGCACGACGCCGATGCGCCCGCTCTACCTGGTGGACACCCAGCCGATCATCAGTGGCGACCAGTTGACCGACGCCCTGAGCTCCGCCGACAACGAGCGTCCGGGCCTCTGGCAGGTCAACTTCACGCTGAACAACCGCGGCGCCCGCGAATTCGCGCGCGCCACCGGCGAAAACGTCGGCCGCTTCCTGGCGATCTCGCTGGACGGCCGCATTTCGTCGGCTCCGGTCATCCAGTCGCGCATCAGCAACACCGGTTCGATCTCCGGCAACTTCTCGAACGCTGAAGCGAGCGATCTGGCCCTGCTGCTGCGCGCCGGCGCGCTGCCGACGGACATCACGATCGCCGAGGAGCGCACGGTCGGTCCGAGCCTCGGCGCCGACTCGATCCGCATGGGCGTCAACGCCTCCCTGTGGGGTTCGCTACTCGTCATCGTGTTCATGATCATCTACTACCGGGCGAGCGGCGTGATCGCCGTCGTGGCTTTGGTGGCCAACATCATGATCCTGCTGGCCGTGCTGGCGCAGTTCGACCTGGTGCTGACGCTGCCCGGCCTGGCCGGCATCGCTCTGACCGTGGGCATGGCGGTCGACGCGAACGTGCTGATCAACGAGCGCATCCGCGAAGAGCTGCGCAAGGACAAGACGATCCGCGCTTCCGTGCAGGCCGGCTACAGCAACGCCACCCGCACAATCGTCGACTCGAATCTGACCACCCTGATCGCCGGCGGCGTGCTGCTGTGGTTCGGCACCGGACCGATCAAGGGTTTCGCGGTCACGCTGTGCATCGGCATTCTGACCAGCATGTTCACCGCGCTGATCGTGACGCACGTCATCATGGATTTGGTGACGCGTAACCAGGGCAAGCAAAAGCTCAGCATCTGACCGCCGCGCCCAGCGCGGCCAGGGTGCCCCGCGGGGCACGGTAGACGCCGGGCGAAGTCCCGGGAAAGGCCGAGAGCAAGATGCAATTCTTCCGGAATGCCAACTTCAACTTCACCGGCGCGATGAAGGTCTGCTTCACGCTGTCCGGCATCCTGGTCGTGCTGAGCCTTGTGCTCATGCTGATCCACGGCGGTCCGCGGCTGAGCATCGACTTCACCGGGGGCTCCGTGCTCCAGGTGAAATTCGCGCCGGCGCCCGGGATCACCGAGGTTCGGCGGGCGCTCGAAACCAAGGGTATCGTCGGTGCGCAGGTGACCGCGTTCGGCGGCACCGACGAGTTCCTCATCACCGTCCCGTCGCCCAAGGGTGCGAGCGGCGAACAGGCTGCCGACACGGCCCAGGCCCTGCTCAGCGATCTGCGCGGCGCTTTTCCCGGCAATGAAGTGGAACTGCGGCGCGTCGAATCGGTGGGCCCCAAGATCGGCAGCGAACTGCGCACGGCGGCCCTCAACTCGATCGTCGCCGGCCTGTTCCTGATCGTGATCTACGTGTGGTTCCGCTTCGTCCTGCGCTACGGCTTGGCGGCCATTCTGGCGCTGGTTCATGACGTGATACTGACGCTCGGTGTCTTCTCGCTGATGGACATGGAAATCAGCCTGCAGATCGTCGCGGCGCTGCTGACCATCGTCGGTTATTCGATCAACGACACGATCGTGGTGTTCGACCGCATCCGCGAGAACATGAAGCTGCGCCGCCGGGAGAGCTACCGCGAGGTCATCAACCGGTCGATCAACGAGACGCTCAGCCGTACTGTTCTCACATCGGCCACGACGTTCGCCGTGGCGGCCGTGTTGTGGGCGATGGGCGGTCCGGTCATCAGGGATTTCGCTTTCGCGCTGTGTTTCGGAGTGTTGGTCGGAACTTACAGTTCGATCTTCATTGCCAGTCCGATGTTGGTTTGGTGGTATGAGCGCCAGACCATCGACAAGAAGCGCGCCGCACCTGAAATGTAGGTTGTGCCGCCAAGATTGTGTCCGGCCGCGCCAGCCAATGGCGCGGCCGGCTCTCTTTCCGCCCGATCACACCGCGTATTTCAGCTCATGCCGCCGCTCAACCGCCAAAACCCGCGTGCTGACCGCCCTTCGGTAGTATTCCCGCCACCTCTCAGGCAGCCGGATCCGACTAACGAACAATCGCCGCTCCAGAAGCTCAGCCACATCGACCCGGTGGTCCATCATTCCCCTGGCTTCGGCCGGCGTCGGGCTGCCCCGTGCCTTTTCCCGCCGACCCTTCATGTAGTTCCGCCACACCAGGAACACCGCCAGCCGCTCCGCACTGGCCTGCCGACGCTTCGACCACGCGATCGTCTCCCGCTTGTGGTTCGCGCTGCTGTGCCGCACCAACAGGTCCGTCAGGTTGATGGGGAACAACGGGTTGCCCGCGTCCCGCCGTTCCTTGCTCGAGGTCACCAGATGGATGATCTCGCACGGCAGCTTCCTCAGCACCCGCGGATACGTCTTGTGGTCGTCGCTCAGCACCGTCACCCGCGCTTGACCGCCGGTGACCACTTCCATCAGGTGCAGAACATCCTTGAACACCGCCTTGGGATCCGCCTTGCCGTGCTTGGCCTCGAGCCGCTCCCGTTTGCGCCTCTGGGCCCGGGTCATGGTGCCTGACCGGCGGACCTCGCTGTCGGTGAAGTAAATCAGGAAGTCGGTGTCGCGCTCGACGGCCAGGTGGTGATGGAAAGGGTGGTACTGCGAGTACTCGAACGTGACGAATCCGTCGATGACGATGGCGGATGCGGGGTTGGCGGACTTCATCTGCTCGGTGTGGTAGAGCAGGCAGTGCCGACCCAGGCGGGCGAGCTGGCGATCGACCGTCGACGGGGCGACGTGCAGATCACGGGCGATCTGGCGGTTGGCCATGCCGCCGGTGGTTTTGGTGGGCAACTGGGGCAGGATGTCGGGGCGCTTGAGCCAGTAGGTGGGCGAGAAGGTCTGGGTGCTGAACGAGCGGGGGCAGTGTTTGCATTTGAACCGCTGGATACGCTTTTCCTGGGACTGACTCCAGAAGGTGCCAATGCCCTTGTAGCGCCAACCTTCGGTTAACTGCTGATGGTACAGGCAGTCCGGGTTGGGGCAGTGGGGTGGAACGAAGAAAGGGCTGTTGGTGTCCATGCCCTGTCAGGGCATCAAACGGGCCGGACACAATTTCGGCGGCACAACTTCAGGGTTGCATGGGCAATGGGAGATCCGGGGTTACGCCGTGGCACGCCAGGCACACCATCCCCCGATCATGCCCCTCGCCCTGCCCATGGCACTTGCGGCACAACTGCCCCTGACCGGCATCGTTGAAGGGATTGGGCAGCGGGTATGACCCCGAAACGAGACCGTCATCAGCCAGCCGATAGACACGGGAATCCCAGCGACCTGCCGCAGGCGCCGATGAGGCGTGCGCGCGGTGGCAGCTCAGACAATGGATGCGGTCGGCCGCTCCGGCGCCGGTTGTCGAAGTGGTCGTATTCAGGATGCCTTCGATGGGTACCTGCGGCAGATATGCGGTGGCGAAGGTGCCGCCCTGCGGATTCGCGTCCCCTTCGTACATGTTGTAGCGACGCTTCTGGCCGCTGTCCAGGATGCTTTCCACCGGGTGCTCAAAGAGCGCCTCGCCGCTGTCCTGATGGTACAGGCCATGGCAATTGGCGCACCACGTTGAAACACCGGACAGGTAGGCGGTGTGCGACGTTGCCGATTCACGCACGGTTGCGTCGCTGATGTCCAGCCCGAGAGCCTCCGGAGCCGGGAAATAGAATGGCATCTGGCCGCTGGCTTCGGATCCGGGGCCCCGCAACATGCGGAACGAGGAATTGCCGTGGGGGTCGTGGCAGCTGGTGCAGCCAAGCTCGTGCGACGGGAAGATGCCGCCGGGCGCACGATCCCAGCGTGCGTCCGCGGTCGTCCCGCGCGACAGCGAAACGATGCTGTGCCCGGCGGCCTGGCCGCTGATGGGCTGCGTCCGGCCGTCGGCGGCGTCGTTGAGATTGTCCTCGAGCAGGAAGACGAAATTGCCGCCGCCCAGTTCGCGTGGCGGCGTTCGGGGATCCAGCCCGAACACACCGGTTTCGCCGTGGCACAGGAGGCACACGTCGGTGGCGCTGGCGGCCAGCAGAAGAGGTCTGGTTCCGTCGAGGGCGATCGCGCCGCCGTCGCCATCGTGCGTGATGTGACACTGGGAACAGGATCCCACACCGCCGCGATGGAAGCCGGCTGCCTGCACGGACAGCGCCGGAAAGACGAGAACCGACGCCAGCGCCAGAGCGACCGCGAGGGGGCGCCCGGCCCGTCGACGGGAGCCGTCGAACGGCAGAGTATGGGTGGGGGGACCGGAAAATGCAGCCACTGCTCAACCACCTCGAACATCACAAACCGTTTGCAACAGGTGGATTCTAACACGTTCAAGCGGAAATTGGCACCGCCGAATATCGGAAGAAGGGCCCCGCGGCGCTAGGTCGCGGGGCCCGACTCAGGAATCACCGTCTTTGCGGTCCGTCCGATCACGGGGCGGGCACCGCCCAAGGATCGAAACCTGTCGTCCGCGTCGTCCTACAGGCCGTAGGCCTCGTCGTCGTAGTCCTTGACGTGGCACTTGTTGCACAGCGAGCGCTGGTTCTGAACCAGCGTGTAGTTGTAGTACTTCCGGTCGACGTCGGTCTGCAGGAAGTTGATGTCCGTCACTGAGGGGTGCGAGTCGGCCAGGAAGGTCTCGCTCATGTCCCAGCGGGCGGAGTCGGCGAACGGCGAGGCGTGCGCACGGTGGCAGCTCAGGCACATGACCTGGTCGACACCGGTGGGGCCGGTCGTGTAGTTCGTCGTGCTGACCGTCGCCAGGTCGGCATTGACAGCTTCGAAGGGCACGAGGCCCAGGTACGAGGTGGCCGCGCTGCCGCCGGTCAGGTTGTCCGAGCTCACATACGCGTTGTACTTGCCGGCGATCTCCGAGCCCATCGCGCGGGTCGGGTGCACGAAGTTGGTCGTGTTGTTGTCATGCAGGTCGGTGTGGCAGTTCGCGCACCATTCGCTCATGCCGCTCTTGTAGACGGTGTGCTTCAGGTCGGTCTCGCCGCCGGACGTGGTGTACGTCGTGCGGGAGTTGCCCTTGGCGATCGGCGCGTCGGCCGTGAAGTTGTAGCGGGAGCCGCTGTAGTTGGGGCCCTGGTCGTTGCCATACAGCAGGCGGAAGTTCTGGTTGCCGTGGGGGTCGTGGCAGCTGGTGCAGCCCAGACGAGCGCTCAGGAAGTCGCCGCCGGGAGCCGCGGACAGCACGCCGTCCTGGGCGATGCCGTAGGCGGGGGAGATCACGTTGTGGCCGTGGCTGTCGCCGGTGCTGACGACAGTCGAGCCGTGTCCGGTCCAGCTGAACGTGCGGGTCACCCAGTAGAAGTCGCCGCCGGGGCCGAAGCCCGAGCCCTGACGGTGCTGGCCGTAGTTGGCATGGCACTGCAGGCAGGTGTCCGAGGGGGTGCCGTTGTTCAGCAGGTAGGCGTTGCCGTTCGGATGATCGGCGTCGACGAGGGCGCCGTCCTGGCTGTTGTGCATGGTGTGGCAGCCAGCGCATTCGGCGACGCCGCCGTCATGGAAGGCCAGGACCGAGCTGGCCGACAGGCCGAGCGCGAGAACCAGAGTCAGCTTGATGAACGTCTTCACGATTGAGCCTCCAGTTACGTGTTTCCAGCTTCTGCGCCGCGGCGCAGTCTCTCCTGCGGATCTTGTCTTCCGGCCTGCGGCCGCAGTGCCTGCAGTGCCCGTGCGATCGCTTTCGACCTCCCCGTGTCCGTACGGTCCCTGACTGCGCGATTCCTGATCGCGGCCCGGCGAAACCGGGCTTCTATTCATCCGCCCCGTCGGCCTGGACGCTGAATACCTGCACACGTCCCCGGAAACCCTGCGCCACGTAGAAATGGCCCGCGCCATCGGTGGCCAGGGAGACCGGGTGGTAGAAACGGCCCGGCGCATCGCCGATCGAGCCGTATTCGGTGATGAACCGGTTCGTCGCATCGAAAACCATGACCTTGTGGCGCATGCGGTCGAGCACCAGCAGGCTGCCCTGCGGACCTGCCGCAACCGCCACCGGGAACACCATGCGGCCGGCGGCCGTGCCGAACCGGCCGAAGGACTCCGTCAACGTGCCGTCTTCGGCCACGACCAGGACGCGGTGGAGTTCGCCGCCGGGGATGCGGAAGGTGCCGTCGGCCATCTGGACCGGGCGGCCGAAGGCCTTGTCGCGGGTCTCTTCGTCGCCCAGGGTGCGGGCCCACAGCAGGGCGCCGGTGGCGGCATCGTGCTTGGCCAGCAGGGCGGCGGCGGAATCGAGGGTCAGATAGTGGCCGTCGCGGCAGATCAGCAGATGGTCGGGGTTCCATTCCGCGGCAGCAGGTTCCGGCCGGAAGCCGTCGGGCTCACCGTAGATGTTCAGCCGGACGATGGTGCCGATGGCCCCGTCGACCATCATCGCGGCGACCAGACGACCCTCGGCGTCGACGGCGCCATCGTTGGGCAGGGTCAGGCCCGAGAAGCCGCCCGTGCGGAAAGTCTCGATCCCGGCGGCATTGAAGACATGCAGGGAAGCATGCATCGACTCGGTCACGCAGATTTCACCGCTGACCGGATCGCAGGTCACCGAAACCGGGTGCAGCTGGCCTTCGCGGCTGCGCGTCAGCTCAAGCCCCCGTTCGTAGCGGATCGTGAAGCCGGCCTGGGCGCCCGTCGCCAGGCCCGACAGGACGACCGCCACCATGGTTGTTACGAAAACAACACGGTTGCCGAGGTGTCCGGGGCGAGCTGTCGGGCGAAGAACTGGCATTCTGCACGCTTCTATCAAAATTGGCGACGTTTCGGCCGTTCAGGGCGGTTCATTTGTCACCGGGATATCATACCACATGGGTGGAGGAAGTCAATGAAATCGCGAAAAAATAAACAACGCCTCGCTCGATGTGCATGAAAAACAATATCATTTGTTAAATCGTTGAAAATCATGCGATTGCGAATGGGGTCGCAGGGGGTACGACAACAGGCCGGTCACCCGGCCTGTCATCATCTTGTCACCGCCCCCTGTGGCGGGGTTTTGTCACGGGGATGTCATGCGCCGGCTGCGCCTACTCCCTCTTCTGGCGCAGCTTGTCGGTGTGGCAGCCGACGCAGAGCTTGCCCTTGGGATCCTCATTGAGGAACCGCACGAACACCGAACCATGCGGGTTGTGGCAGCTGGCGCAGACCATTTTCTGTCCGGTGCGCGGATCCAGGGTGTCGGCGCCCATCGGATGGTCCGAGTGGTCGCGGTAGGAGTGGCAGTCCAGGCAGACTTCGCGCGGTCCGGTCCGGACGCTGTCGGCGCCGGCGGCGGCCTTTTCGACCGACGTCAGGTGCGGGTTGTGGCACACGGTGCACTCCCGCTCATCGACCAGCGGGTGCCGGTGGGCGGCCGTTCGGGTCAGATCAGCTTGCGCCTGATGGCAGGTACCGCAGACGGCGACCTGGCGTCGGGGCAGCAGCGGGGCGAACGGTGAGGTGTGGGCGGCGTGGCAGACCGTGCAGGCCTTCTCACCGGCCAGGGGCGCGTGCAGCGTGCCCAGTTTGAGGTCCTCGGCCATGCCCAGGTGGCAGCCCAGACACAGCGCCGGCTGGGGCTGCTTGGTGCCGACGGAAGTTCCGGCATGGCAGGCGGCGCAATTGCCGTCGCCGAACGGAGCGTGCACCTGTTCGTGCGGCAGATTCGGCTTCTTCGCCGCGTGCGGGGCGTGGCAGCCGGCGCAATCGGATTCGGCCACCGGGAAGCCGCGGTGCTTGGCCGCCAGGCCGGATGTGGCATGGCACTGCACGCACAACTCGCGCGGAGCCTGGCGCAGGCTCATGGCGACCGGACCGCCGTGCGGGTCGTGGCAGCGGGCGCAATTGCCCGAACGCAGCGGCGCATGCACGACCGGGGACTTCTTGAGCTCCTCGATCTCCTGGTGGCAGCCCGCGCACAGGGCTCCGGGCGTGCTCAGCAGCAGGTTCGGCTGGTCCGAGGCGTGCGGGCTGTGGCAGGCCTCGCATTTGCCGTCGCGCACCGGCGTGTGCGCCAATTCCGGGAGCGGGGCCAGGGTGGACAGGTCGTGGCACGCGGCACAGGACTGTCCCGTCGTCGGGGCCGACAACAGGTGGGGGCCGCGGGCGACATGGGGATTGTGGCAGCCGGAACAGTCGCCCTCGGCGTACGGCGCGTGCACCGTTTTGCCGACCGCGGCGGGGTCGGGCAGGCCGTCATGGCACTGGAAGCACAGGGTCTTCTGGTCGGCCACCGGGGCGGAGCCCTCATGACAGGTGGCGCATTCGCGGTCTCCGAACGGCGGGTGGGCCTCGGCGACCAGCAGGCCGGGCACGGCGGCGTTGTGGGCCTCGTGGCAGCCCAGGCAATCCAGCTCCAGGGGATCGCGCCCGAGGTGCGCCGCCGAGAAGCCGGCGCTCTTCTCGTCGTGGCAGGTGAAGCACAGGGCCGGAGCCGGCTGCCGCAGGAAGCCCACGCCCTGACCGCCGTGCGGCAGGTGGCAGTCCAGGCAGGCGTCGCGGCTGGGCGGGTGCACCGAGACGGCGCCCGCAGGATCGGCGATGCCTTCGTGGCACAGTCCGCACAGCTTGCCGCTCTCGTGCGTCAGCAGGGACTTCTCCGCCGAACGGTGCGGATCGTGGCAGGCCACGCAGTTGCCGTCGGCCACAGGCCGGTGTTCGCGCCAGCCGGCGGTCTGCGGCGACGCGATGTCGTGGCAATCGGCGCAGGTGGCCGCGGCGGACTTGCGCAACAGTCCGTCGACGTCGCCGCCGTGCGGCAGGTGGCAGTCCAGACAGGCACCTTCCGCTGCCGGCGGGTGCAGCGTGCCGCCCTTGGGCTGGACGGACAAATCGGCATGGCACTTGGCGCACAGGGCCGCCGGTTCGGCGGTCAGCAGCCCCGCGCGCTCGCCCGCGTGCGGGGTGTGGCAGGCCAGGCAGTCGCCTCGCGAGGCGACGACATGCGGGAATGCCGAGGCCAGTTCCAACTGGACCTTGGTATGGCAGCCCAGGCAGAGGGGGCCGAGCGGTTTGCTCAGCAGGGCCTTGCGGCTCGAACTGTGGGGCTCATGGCACGCCGTGCACGACTGCTTGACCAGCGGCGCGTGGATCACGGCCGTGCTCGAGGTCGGAATGATGCCGTCGTGGCACGAGGCGCACAGGGTGTTGGTGTCGTCCTTCAGCAGTCCCTTGCGGTCGGAACCGTGCGCGGCGTGGCAGGTGGAGCAGGTCCCATCCTCGATCGGGGAATGCCGGACCGGCTGCGTGAAAGAGACCTCGTCGTGGCATTCCAGGCACAGCCTGCGTTCGCCGGTGGTCAGCATTGCCTTCTGCGAACTGCCGTGGGGCGCGTGGCAGGCCGTGCACTCCCGGTCCTCGGCCGGCTGGTGGGCGAACTTCGATTTGCCGGCCGGATCGTCATGGCACTCGATGCACAGGCTGGCCACGGGCTGGCTGAGCGCCAGCTTGCCGTCGGCGCCCGCCGTGTGGCACGACGCGCAGTCACCGTCGACGACCGGCGAATGCTGCACGGCATGCAGCAACCCCGGCAGCGCCGAACTGTGGGGATCGTGGCAAGACACGCAGCCGGTCAACGATTCGTTGCCGTTGTGCGAGCGCGCGAGCTTCTTGGCGTCGGCGTGGCAGCCCACGCACAGCCCGTCGCCGGCCACCTTCAGCAGTCCGGGATTGGGCGAAGCATGGGGATCGTGGCAGGCGACGCAGCCGTCCTTGGCCAGAGGCCGGTGCACGATCTTGCGCTGGAACATTCCGGCTTCATGGCAGGCGAAGCAGGCGTCGTCACCGGCGACCGGCAGCAGGCCGGGCTGGCCCGACCCGTGCGCGGCGTGGCAGCCCGCGCAGCCGACGGTGCGAAGGGGCTCGTGGACGACCTTGTTCTCCAACAGAGCCTTATAGTCCTCGTGACACGTCAGGCACAGATCGCGTCCCGACGCTTTCAGGACCAGCTTGCCGATCACGCCGTGTCGGCGGTGGCAGCCTTCGCAATCGCCGGTGGCGAACGGCTGGTGGGCATGGCGATCGGGCACCTTGGCCACATCTTCCTTGTGGCAGTCGACGCAGCCCTTGCCCTTGAAGGCGCCGGCGGCCTGCGACGGCCCGGCGCTCAGCGTCAGGGCCAGCGACAGCGTCAGGGCGACGGCCAGCGTGTTCGCGACGATCGACGTGCGGCGGTGGTTCTCCGGCACGGGAATGCGGGCGCCATGGCAATCCACGGTTCTTCCTCCTGTAGCGGTCAACGGGCGGCCGGTGCGGCCGTCCCGGTCTCGGTCTTGGTCTTGTCTTCGGCCGCGGCGGTTTCGGCCAGGATCCGGGTCACTTCGGCTTCGGCTCCGGGCAGGATCGTGATCGGCGACTCGACTTCCAGCCGGTCGAGGATCTCCATGAGATGGCCGCGCGTCTGCTCGCGATTCATCAGCGAAAGGATGCGGTCCCGGCAGGTGTCGAGCGGTTGCGGCTGTGTCTTCTCGATTTCCGTGATCTGCGCGACCACCCAGCCACCCGGCACGCCATAGGGATTGGGGACCTCGCCGACGCTGAGTTCGCCTCGTTTGAGGCCGATGGCCTCGGGATCGATCCAGTCCGCGGGAAACGGCGAAGCGCCCTTGACCACCCGGGCGTCGTTGGCGGCCAGCCACTTTGCGGTGGTGCCCTTGAGCAGCTTGATGCGCAGTTCGGCGGCGATCTCCTCGGTGGCGACCTTGAGACTGGCCACCTTGATGCGCGCCGGGGGTGTCACTTCGGCCGCATTCTCCTTGTAGTAGGCCTTGATCTGGGCCTCGGTCGGCGCGAACTCGACCGTGAGCAGGACGCGCAGTCCTTCCTCGAGCACGGCGTTGCGTTCCAGCCGCCGGCGCAGCAGTTTCATGCGCGGCGTCTGGTCCATGCGCTGAGCCTTCAACTGCAGGTTGAGAAGGTACTCGGAGAAATACTCGCGCAAGACCTTGTCCCGGCGCTCGGCCGCGTCCGGCTTGCCGACCAGACCGTGGAATTCGACGAAGCGGAGTTCGCGCGAAAAATCGGCCACCGTCAGCGTCCGGGTGGGGCTCAGGCGGGCCAGAACGGCTTTGCTCTCGCGCAAACGGGTCTGCTCGGCCGGATCGGCCGAACCGAAATCAAGCGAGCGCAGCAGGGTGGAATCGACGCTGGCCCCCCAGGTGCGGGCCAGACGGTCCAGATAGTTCTTCACGGCCAGGCGCCGCTTCTCGTGCACGTCCTTTGCCTCGGCGGGGATCGACAACACGACCGAGTCCAGGAGCGCCTTCATGCATTCGTTCCGCACGGATTCGGCAGTCTGGTTGCGCACCGAGAACTCCTGCTCCAGGCCCATCCGGTAACCTTCCTGGACGATCAGCTGATTCTGCGTCATGCGCTTCAGGACATCGCGCGGCTCGATGGGCTGGGCCGACGCGTTGTCGACGTTGCGGACACGCATGAGCGCCAGTTCGATCTCCAGATCATTGGTGGTCAGCGTATCGGGGCCGACCAGGGCCAACGGCGTCGGGCGTTGGCCGGCGGGCGCGGTCGCCGCGGCCGCCGCCGTCGTCAGCAGGGCGCCTGTGGCCAGGAACACGGCCAGGAACAGGACCCGGGAAAGTGCGCGCGTGGTATTCGTCATGAGGTGGCGTCCTCCAGAATGCGGTGGAAATCCGGCCACAGTTCCGTGGCGCTTTCGCGAAGTTGGCCGAGCAGTGTCCGTGCTTCCGTCAGGCCGAACCAGCCGGATCCGCGCTCGCCGGAGGCGCGAAACGACCGCGTGCCCACCACGATTCCCGTGCGCAGATCGACCAGTTGCAACGTCAGAACAAGTTCTTCGGCGGCCCCGCGGCGGTTGGTGGTCGCTTCGCCGTCCGGCAACTGCCGACTCCGGGGCGCCGCCGAAAAACCGAAGGACACGACTTCGGGAACGATCGCCCAGGGCGTGCCGAATTCGCGGATCAGCGCCGAGCGCCCGTCGGCATCGAGGCGCCCCAGATCGCGTCCGGCGGCGGCCGCCGCGGCGTTGACCAGCGCCGGATCGACGATCATCCAACGGCCGTCCTTCAACGCGGCATCCAGGACACAGTTCGTCGCGGCCCGTGTCGCCAACGGGTCCAGTCCCACGCCGCGACCCGGCAGGATGAGCAGCGCCGGCGCCGGATCCAGGGGAGTCAGGGCGTTCGGAAAGGCCCGCCGCAGAACGTCGATCAGGATTCGGTGCCAGTCGCTTCCGTCCAGGGCGGCTTCAGCCACGCCCACGGCCATGACCCGTCCGGTCGCCGCGTCCACGGCATGAAACGAAGCGACGAGCTGGCCGCCGTCGACCGAAAGCGAGAGCGACAGGAGTGTGGGCGCGCCGAGTTCCTCGCGCACGCCGGCCAGGAATTCCGGGGTCAGGGTGCCGCCGGTGCGGATGCGGTGGCGACGGACGAGGTCTTCGGTCAGCGAGCGGTCGCTGACCAGGGTTCCGGCGGCGCCGGTCAGCGCGGCCAGCACACCGTGGGCGGCCTGCCGCAGTTCGGCCGCATCCGCCGGCATTTCCGGGATCGGGCCGCCTTCGAGGTGGAGCACCAGGGCCATGGTGGCCGGCGGCATCGTCTCCACCGAGGCGGCCGGGCTGGGTGCAACGCCGGACAGGACGGAGCCGGCCAGAGCCAGTCCGGTCAGAATCGCGAGCCGGATCCTGTCTGCCGGCTTCTTCATCAGAACAGAGTCCCCAGCGCTGCGCGCACATTGGCGCGTGCGACCTCGTAAAGGCTGGCGCTGCCGCCGCCGAAGAGCTTGCGCATCAGCGAGGCACCATCGGTGCGCGCCTGCGACGACCAGACCGTGCGGCCGGTCTCGGCTTCGTTCAACTGGTAGTTGACCGTGACGACGTGCGTGGCATCGCGGGACGTGCGCTCCAGGCCGTACTCCTCGACCGTGCCGAAGAAAAGGGCATCCGCTTCCAGCCGCTTCGCCAGATCGATCACCTGCTGCGGGCTGAGGATCATGTCGGGCGCCAGCTTGAGCTCGGAGACGGCGGCGAGCATTTCGCCGCGGTCGACCACTTCGAGTTCGCCGGTTTCCAGGATCTCGGTGACGAAGATCGACTGCACCTTCTGGGCCGCGAAGATGTCCTGGGTGAGATTGAAGAAGGGGTAGATGGCCACGCGTCGGATGAAGCTGAAGTCGACGTCGTCGCGCAGGAATTCACTCGCGCGGGGGGAACAGCCCCCGGTCAGGGCGAGCGCTCCCGCCAACATCAACACGGCCCACCATCGGCATCGCTTGCTCACCATGTCCTGATCCTTTCCCGTGGGCCGCCTTGTCGCCGCCCAAACCTGCGAAGCGCCGGTCAGAATGTCCAATATCCCCGGAACTGGAAGCTCAGGGGCCAGCTGTCACGGCCCGCCAGCCGTTCGAAACTCTTGTCGACACTGCCCGACAGGGTCAACCGGGGCCGCGGCCGCCAGTCGGCGGTGGCGCCGGCGCCGCGACGCATCTGGTCCGTCCTCGAATCCTGGTAGTCGCTGGCCTGGAAGCTGAGGGCCATGCTGCCACCGGGCAGGGGCGTCCAGGCCAGACTGTTCCGGATCATCCAGTCGCGCTCGTCGCGCTTCTGGCTGATGACCTGCCCGTTCCAGGTCAGCAGGGGCATGATCTCCCAGTTCGCGTCCGCCTGGCTCTCGCTGTAGGTCGTGAACCCGACGCCGGCTTCCTGGCTGACCCACCGTTCGGTGCGGCGCAGATCCACGCGCAGGCTCGGCCGCGGGGCGCTCTGGATCTCCGAAGACAGCACCCACGAGTCGGAATCGCCCGTGCCGAAATCACTCTTGCGCCAGCCACGCGACAGCTTCTGCGAGAACGTCAGCGCCGGCGCCGCGCGCCAGGTCGCATCGGCGGTGACCGCTTCGGTCCGGTAGCGGGCGTTGTAGTTGTCATCCTCGGTCACCATCCAGGACAGGTTCGCGCCGAGGCGCCCGGTTCCGCGCCTGGACAGCGACAGCAGGCGGGTGTTCGAGTCGGTGTCCAGGTCGCCGGGCGCGCTTTCGCGATTGGCCTGCAGCTGCCCCGACAGGAGCCAGCTGTTGCGACGCCAGTCCATGGTAACGGTGTTGTTCGTCCGGTTCAGGCGGCCGTCATCGCCTCCCTGGTCGCGCCGGTCCAGTGATGCGCCGTAGCGGAATCGCAGCCTGGGGTGCAGCGCGTAGGCGAGTTCCCCGTTCAGCATCCTGTCGCGACCGGAGTTCGGGTTCGGTGCTGAGCGTCGTGGTGAACGGTTCGAGTTCGGTCACGAACAGATCGCCCATCGTTGGCCCGAGCTTGCGGTTCACGAGCTTCAGACGACGGTGCGTCACTTCGCCGCCGGCAAAACGGATTTCCCAGCCCTGGCGCCCGGTTTCCAGTTCGAACCAGGTGGCGGACCACTGCCCCGCCGGCACGGGCAGTCCCCAGTCGAATCCCTCGGCGTCGTCCGAAAAATAGAGATCCCAGGCCATCAACTGCGGCAGGAAGGTCAGGCGGCGGTCGACGTACAGGTAGGCGGCGCCCAACGACTGCACGGCGCCGAAATCGAGCACCAGATTGCGGTAGTCCCCGCCCTGGTCGCGGACCGGGGCCGCGTTGTCGCCCAGGTTGATGACGGTCGGCGTGG
>JAIFKS010000051.1 GCA_020049465.1 bacterium
TTGCGCCGGTTCGCTAAAATTAGCGATCGGTGTCAGGGGGACACCGGCGCGAAACATCTGTTTGGAGGACATCATGATGCGGATTCGAATCACAGGTTTCCTGACGCTGGCCCTGCTGGCTTTTCCGGGCCTGGCCGGCGCTCTGGATATCACGTTCGGCAACTCGTGGGACAACGTCCCGCTGCAACAGATCCTGGACGCCCGCTACGGCGTCGGCGTCATCAATGTCGCCACCGACTACGAGGGCCACAACGCCGGCGATGCCGATCCCGCCTACTGGGAGGACATCGCCGTGAGCGGGCTCATCGTCCGCGAGATCGCCGGTTTCAGCAGCCGGAACACCCTGGGCTGGTACGCCGAGACCCTGGACACCCTGGGCTGGTACGCCGAGACCCTGGGCAGCGCGCCGGTGATCGACGGCGTCGATGACGGCGTGGTCTTCAGCGGCCTTGCCGGTGCGGGCGCCACGGCGTCGGTCATGTTCCCGAACGGATTGACGCGGTTCGGCTTCTGGCTGAATCCGAACGGCACGCTGGACGGCGGCGCGCACGCCCCGGAGCCGGAGCTGTTCTTCACGAACCGCTTCTACAACGACAGCGGCGCCGCCGGCGGCGGTGCGCCGCACGCCCCGTTCACCCATGATCCGCAGTGCCTGGTGTTCAACATTTCGCATCTGAGCGGCGGCGTGCCGACGTTCGTGCTGGCGTGGGAAGACCTGGATTACGGCGCGGCCATCAGCCCAGCTTACAGCTGGTCGACGACCGACAACGATTTCAACGACATGGTGGTCGAGATCCAGGCCGTGTCGCCGGTCGGCGTCGAGAACGCTTCCTGGGGTTCGGTGAAGGCGCTGTTCCGGCCGTAGCGTCGTTGCGGCACAACCCACGACTCGAAGCGGGGCGGTTCCTTCCGGGGGACCGCCCCTTGTTCATGGGCGCCGCCGGACCAGCACCAGCGTGACATCGTCGCTGGCCGGAGCGTCCTTGACGAACGAGGCCAGATCGGCCAGAACGGCGTCGCGCACGCCGGTCGCAGGCAGTGCGTGCGACGCGACCAGCACGTCGCGCAGCCGGTCGTCGGTGTAGTCCTCGTCTTCGGCGTTCCACGCCTCGGGAATGCCGTCGGTGAACAGAGCCAGCAGGTCGCCGGTGTCCAGCGCCACCGTGCCGTTCGCCCAGGTGCCCGTGCCCACCAGCGCCACCGGCATGCCCGTCGGGGCCAGGGTTTCGACGGTGCCGTCCAGGCGTACCAGGAACGGCGGGTTGTGGCCCGCGTTCACGTAGTCCATCCGGCCCGACACCGGATCCAGCACGGCGAGGAACAGCGTCGCGTACCGCACCGGCTCGGTGACGGCGAACAGGATCGCGTCCAGCCGGGTCACCACCGCGGCCGGGTCCAGGTCCGGTCCGGCCAGTCCGCGCAGCAGCGGCAGCATCGACGACACCAGCAGCGCGGCGCCCAGCCCTTTGCCCGCCACGTCGCCGACGGCGATCAGCACGCGGCCGTCCGGCAGCGTGAACACGTCGTACATGTCGCCGCCGACCTCGGTGCACGAGACGAGATGCGGCACCAGTTCCCAGCCCGTGATCGACGGCGCCTCGTCCGGCAGCAGCGTGCTCATGATGCGCCGCGCCGCGCCCAGTTCCGCTTCCAGCCTCTGCTTCTCGGCTTCCATGGAGTGATAGCGGGCGTGGGTCAGCGCCACGGCCACGCAGTTGGCCAGCAGGGTGAAGGCCTTGAGTTCGTCGGTGGTGTAGCGGTCGGCGGAGTCCGCGGAATCGGCGTAGAGCAGTCCGATGACGTTCTCGTTGTCGAACAGCGGCGCGGCCATGGCCGTGCGCACGCCCTGGGTCACGATGCTCATCTGCGACTGGAAGGCCACGTCGTGCTGCGCGTCCTCGATCAGGAACGAGACGCGCTCGCCCAGCACGCGGTTGATGACCGTGCGGCTCAGCATCAGGTTCGGGGCCTGGCCGCCGCCGCGCACGCGCGAGGCACGCACCTGCGGCTCGCCCGTGTGTTCGTCCAGCAGCGCGATCAGCGCGCGCTCGGGCATCACCGCGGTGTCCACCAGATCCAGAATGGGCTCGAAAAGTTCCTCGGGTGAGCTGGGCTTGACCAGCAGGCTGCCGGCCTCGGCCAGCACCGAGAACAGTTCGGCGCGCTTGCCCGCGCGGCGCGCGATCTGCTTGCTGCCGCTCTCGCGACCGGTCACTTCCTGCCAGGTGATGGCGACGCCGGTCGAATGATGGTCGCCGACGATCGTCATCAGGGCCTGCGAGTCCATCGCGCCGCCCACCGTGAACACCGCGCGGCCCAGCGTCAGCTGATCGCCGGGACCCACGGGGCGCCAACCGTCGGTGGCGACGCCGTTGACGTGGGTGCCGTTGTGGCTGCCCAGGTCCCGCACACGGGCGCGCCCGCTGGTGTACTCCAACTCGGCGTGCCGCCGCGAGATGCTCGATTCGGCCAGAACGACGTCGCAATCGGTGGCCCGGCCCAGCACGTGGAGGCCCTCGGCCAACTCGAAGCGGACGTCCTGGTCACCGACCCGGCCGGCGAGGATCAGGGAAAGACGCTCCATGCACATCGTCCTGTCGGATAATGGGTTCGGCGATCATTGCCTCAGGTGACCTTGCGTCCAGCCTATCGCAATCCGCCGGATTTCGCCATCTCCCGAACGCGGGGTCTGGCCGTGGATCCGAATTGTTGTCATATTAACAGCGGCTGGACGCCGATGGCCGCGGCGACGCGCAATGCTGCGCTGCCACGGCGGACGGGATGTCTGCCGTTTCCGCGCCCGCGGAGAAGATGTTCGCGTTCCGGACGGATGCCGGTTCGGTTGCCCACGCGATCGGCCCCGCGCATCCGACCGCTGTCCGTACGGCGGTGTTCACGAGGCGCGTTCGGCTCCGGGAGGTGTGCGATGATCGGCAAGACGCTGGGTCGATACCGGATCGTCGAGAAGCTGGGCCCCGCCGGCATGAGCGAGGTCTTCGAGGCCGAAGACCTGGAACTGCGGCGCAAGGTGGCGTTGAAGGTGCTGCCGCCCGCCATGGCGGACGACCCGGTCAGCCTGTCCCGGTTCCGGCGCGAAGCCTGCTCGCTGGCGTCGCTGAGCCATCCGGGCATCGTCGTCATCCATTCGGTGGAAGAGGCCGAGGGACTGCATTTCCTGACCATGGAGCTGGTCAAGGGCCGCAGCCTGGCCGTCCTGATCGCCGCCGGCGCGCTGGCCCCTCACGATTTCTTCAACGTCGCCTCCCCGCTGACCGACGCCATCGCCGCCGCCCATCTGCAGGGTGTCGTGCACCGGGACCTGAAGCCGGCCCACGTGATGATCACCGAGGACGGGCTGGTCAAGGTGCTCGACTTCGGCCTGGCGCGGGCCATCGAGTGCGTCCGGCCGGCGCCCGACGGCAGTTCGCAGACCGAACCGCTGCTCGATCGCGAGCGCATCATCGGCACTCCCGACTACATGGCGCCCGAGCAGATCCTCGGCGAAAACCCGGGCACCGCCAGCGACGTGTATGCCCTGGGCGTGATCTTCTACGAAATGATCACCGGTCGCCGGCCCCACACCGGGGCGACGGTGCCGGAACTGTTCGCGGCCGTGCTGCGCGACGAGCCGCGGCCCCCCGTGGCCCTGGCCCCCGACTGTCCGGCTTCGCTCAGCCGCCTGATCGAACGGTGCCTGGCCCGCGATCCGCGAGCCCGCTTCGCCTCGGCGCGCGTGCTGCGCGACGAAATGAAGCAGCTGATGGACCGTTTCCAGGCCGGCGCGCGCGACCCCGTGCAGAGCATCGCCGTGCTGCCGTTCTCCGACCTGAGCCTCGAGGGCGACCAGCGCCACCTGTGCGACGGCATCGCCGAAGAGGTCATCGCGGCGCTGACGCACATCAGGGGTCTGGCCGTAGCCTCCCGCATGTCGTCGTTCCGCTACCGGGATCCGGGCGGCGACTGCCGCGTCATCGGTCGCGAGCTGGGTGTCCGCTTCCTGCTCGAAGGCAGCGTCCGGCGCGACGGCTCGCGGCTGCGCGTGAACGCCCAGCTGATCTCCACCTCCGACGGGTATCATGTCTGGTCCGAGCGCTACGACCGCGATCTGCGGGATGTTTTCGAGGTGCAGGACGAGATCGCCGCCCGCATCGTCCATTCCTTCCAGCTCACGATGGGCGCGGTCGTGGCGGGGCAGGCGACGGGGCGGCGCGCGGCGGACGCCGTGGCCTGGGAGGACTATCTGAAGGGGCGCTACTTCCTGCGGCGCTGGGGCAAGCGCAACGTGGAGATCTCGCTGCGCCTCTTCTCGCAGGCCATCAAGCGTGATCCGGAATTCGCGGCGGCGTACGCGGGGCGGGCCGACGCCTACGGCTATCTCTACATGTACATCGCCAGCAGTGCCGGGAATCTCGGCGCGGCGGACCGCGACAGCCTGCGCGCGCTTGAACTGGACGATACGCTGGCCGAGGCGCACGCCTCGCGCGGCCTGGCGCTGTCGCTCCGGCGCCGGCACAAGGAGGCCGAACGCGAGTTCGCCGCCGCCCGCGGCCTGGATCCCCATCTGTTCGAAGCGCCGTATTTCCAGGCGCGCGACTACGCGGTGCAGGGCAAGTACGAAAAGGCCGTCGAGCACTACCGGCAGGCGGCGCTGGCCAGCCCGGACGACTACCAGATCCCCATCCTGATGGCGCAGATCTTCCACAGCCTGGGCCGCGAGGAGGAGGCGCAGGAGGCGAACCGGCGCGGCCTCGAGCTGGCGGAAAAGGCGATCCTGTCGAACCCCGAGGACGCGCGCGCGTGCTACATGGGAGCCGGGGCCATGATCCGGCTGGGACAGCGCGAAAGGGGCCAGCGCTGGGCCGACCGCGCGCTGGCCATCGACCCGGAGGATCCCGCGATCCTCTACAACGTGGCCTGTGCGCACGCCGGGCTGGGCAATGTGGAGCGGGCGATCGAATGCCTCGAGTGCACGGTGAAGGCCGGCGCCTCCTACCGCGAGTGGATGCTCAACGACAGCGATCTGGATCCTCTGCGCGGGCATGAGCGGTTCGCGGCGCTGCTGGCCGCGCTGGAGAAGCAGGATTCGGCGGCCGCCGAAGGCGGCTAGAGTCCGGCGGCGACGATCCGGAAATGGTGGCCCATGATGGCCAGCGTCATCGCCACGCCGAACTGGTCGGGATGGCGGGCCAGCGTGGAGGCGACGAACCTCCAGTAGGCGAACCGGCCGCGGTGCGCGACTCCCAGGACCCACATCGAGCGGAAGGCCGCGCCGATCTCTGGCCAGGTCAGCGCCGGTCGCGGGCCACGGGAGCGGTGCGCGTCCAGGAAGACGCGGATGCGCTGGTAGTAGGTTCGCGGTTCGTACAGGCGGCGCACGAGTTTCCGGTAGTTCCCGACCAGGAAATCGCGGTCCAGGCGCGGCTCGAAATTGATGGTCGAGCCGGTGTTGTCGCCGTGGCTGGCCGTGCGCAGGCGTCCCTCGCCGGCCAACCGCTTGTACAGGCGGCTGCGGGGCATGGCCTGCAGCAGGCCGACCATCGCCGTGACGACACCCGTCTTCTGGATGAATTCGAACTGCCGCTGGAAGATGTCGGGTTCGTCGTTGTCGAAACCGACGATGAAGCCGCCCATGACCTCCAGTCCGGCGGCCTGGATGACGCCCACGCTTTCGGCCAGATCGCCGCGCAGGTTCTGCATCTTGCGGCATTCGCGCAGGCTTTCGGCGCTGGGGGTCTCAAGCCCCAGGAAGACCTTCTTGAAGCCGGCGGCGACCATCAGTTCGAGCAGTTCGGGTTCGGCCGCCATGTTCACCGAGGCCTCGGTCAGGAACGTCATCGGGGTGCGGGTGCGCGCGCGCCAGTCGATGACCGCTTCCAGCAGTTCGCGGCAACGCTTCCGGTCGCCGATGAAGTTGTCGTCCACCACGAACACCGGGCCTCGCCAGCCCAGGACCCGCAGAAGTTCCAGTTCCCCGATGAACTGCGACGGCGACTTCGTGCGCGGGCGGCGGCCGTTGAGCGCCACCACATCGCAGAACTCGCAGTCGAACGGACAGCCGCGGCATGACTGCACCGACATCGTGGCGTACAGGCGCAGATCCAGCAGGTCCCAGCGCGGCAGGGGCGTCAACGACAGGTCGGGAAAGCGCGAGGCCTGGTACAGGGGGCGCAGGCTGCCGGCGCGCAGGTCGGCCACCAGTTCGGCGGCCACTTCCTCGGCCTCGCCGACGACCACATGCGGCACGCCGAGCGAAGCGTCGGGCTCGGCCATGAACATCGGTCCGCCGCCGATCAGCGGCCTGCCGAGCTCGCGGCAGCGCCCGGCCAGCGCGACGACCGCCTCGCGGTGGATCTCCATGGCGCTGACCATGACGAAGTCGGCCCACTGCAGATCCGCGTCGCTCAGCATCGTCGTGTTCTGGTCCACCACGCGGTACGACCATTCGCGCGGCAGCATCCCGGCCATCGTCAGCAGCCCCAGGGGCGGATTGGCGGCGCGCTTGCCCACGAAGCGCAGGGCGTGGCGCAGGCTCCAGAACGTCTCCGGGGTGCGCGGTTCGACCAGCAGGATCCTCATGATCGTCTCCGATCCGGTTCGCGCGGGCGCGGACCTCCGTTGACAAGATAATATCATCGCGACCGGTCGGCCCGCGGTGTTCGTGCGCCTGCTCGCGCCGCCAGGCGAGGGCGTTGCGCCTTGTCGTTGACCCCGGGCCGGCCCGGCAGGCATAATGGAGACTCATCAGACGAGGCCCCGGCGCATGCCGCCATCCAGGCCAAGCCACTTCGTCGAGCACGTGCTGCCCCGCGAACCGGATGGAAACCATCGACTTCGGCCCGCCGGGCCCGAGGCGCGACCATGTCCGACGCAGATGACGGATCCCGTGATCCACTTGCAGAGCCGACGGCGCTCACCGCCCGCGACAGCGCATTGTCCCGGTGTTTCCCACACGGGGTCTATTCGCTGCGCACCGACGCCGAAGGCGGCGTGGACTTCGAATATGTGAGCCCCCAGTTGTGCCGCCTGCTGGGATATGACGCCGCAGCCGTGCTGGCGGACGCCCGTCTGGCCTACAGAGCCATCCACCCCGACGACCTGGAGGACCTGCGTCGGGCCAACGCCGCGGCGGTGCGTTCGGGCGGGCCTCTGGGCTGGGAGGGTCGATTCATCATCGACGGTGAGGTGCGCTGGATCCGCCTGGAAGCGGAGCAGGCCGGACTGCCGGACGGGGATGTCCTGTGGCACGGCGTGGTCAGCGATGTGACCGGACGCCGGTTGGCGGAGGACCGGCTGCGCGAGAGCGAAGAGATGTACCGCCAGTTGAACGAACTGGCGCCCAATCCGATCACCGTGGCCGATCTCGAAGGAAACATCCGCATCGTCAATCCGCGGGCACTGCAGTTCTTCGGACATGAACACGAAGACGAAGTGATCGGGCGCAGCATCTTCGAATGGGTGGCGCCGGACAGCCGCGCCGCGGCGCGTGCGAAGTTCGCCGAACTCTTCGTCACGCCGAAGATCGCCAATCTGGAACTGGATTTCATCGGCGCCGGCGGAACCATCTTCCCGGGCGAAGCCCATGGTTCGATGGTGCGTGACGCGCAGGGGCGCCCCCGGCTGATCATCGTTGTCGCGGCCGATCTGACGCAGCGGCGCGAACAGGAGGCCGAACGCCTCCGCCTGCAGAAGATGGAGGCGATCGGCACGCTGGCCGGGGGCCTGGCGCACGATTTCAACAATCTGCTGCAGGGGATCTTCGGCTACATCTCGCTGGCACGCCTGAAGCTCGACGATCCCGCGGACGCTGCCGACCTGCTGGCCCGGGCGGAGCTGGCGACGTCCCGCGCCGTGGGGCTGACGGCCCAGTTGTTGACGTTCGCCAAGGGCGGCATGCCGCAGAAGCGGCGGCTGGCTCTACCGGCCGTCGTCGACGGCGCGGCCAGCTTCGCCCTGAGCGGAGCGGCCACGGTCTGCGATTTGAACGCGCCTGATGACCTCCGGGAGGTCGACGCCGACGAGGACCAGATCGCCCAGGTCGTCCGGAACATCGTCATGAATGCCAGCGAGTCCATGCAATCGGCCGGTGTCGTGCGCATCGACCTGCGCAACCTTGATCTGCCGGCGCAAGGCGACGAGTCCCTGCCCGCCGGCGGCCGCTTTGCCGCCATCAGGATCTCCGACACGGGCGTCGGTATTCCTGCGCAGAACATGGCGAGGATCTTCGATCCCTATTTCACGACCCGGGCCCGGGGCAGCGGTCTGGGGCTGGCAACTGCGTGGTCCATCGTCCAGCGCCACGGCGGCACGATCCGGGTCGATTCCGCGCCTGACCGCGGCTCCTCCTTCGAGGTGCTGCTGCCGGCGGCGGAGCGGGTCGTCGAACCGCGCGACGCCGCGACCGGGTCGGGGTCCACGGCGGTCCGGATACCCCGCATCCTGGTCATGGATGACGAGGATCTGGTCCGCGAGGTGGCCGTGGCGATGTTCGCTTCGCTGGGCTTCGCCGCGGACGAGGCTGCCGATGGCGGGCAGGCCGTGCAGAAAGTGGAGTCCGCGCTCGCGGCCGGGACTCCTTATGATATAGTGGTCCTGGACCTGACGGTCCGGGGAGGCATGGGCGGCGACGAAGCCATCGGCCGGATCCGCGCCCTGACCCCCGGTGTGCGGGCCATCGTGTCGAGCGGCTACTCGGAGAGCTCGGTCGTGGCCGACTATCGGGCTCACGGCTTCGATGCCTGCCTGAAGAAACCCTACACCATCGAGTCGTTGCGCGCCTGCCTGGCCGCTCTGCCGGCTTGCTGATCGGGGCACCGACCCGGAAGGAATCCGGCCCATGACCGACACCCCGCTGACCGACGCCCTCGCCGGCCGCGGCCGCCTGTTCGGCTTCCCCTCCGGCTACTGGCTGCTCAACGTCATCGAGATGTTCGAGCGTCTGGCCTACTACCTGGTCCGCTCGGTGGTGGCGATCTACATCATGCAGGCCGACGATCCCCACGGCCTGCATTTCACGGCCGCGGACAAGGGCACCATCTACGCGCTGTGGTTCGTCTTCCAGTCCATTCTGCCCACGTTCACCGGCGGGTTCGCCGACCGCTACGGCTACAAGCGCAGCCTGTTCCTGGCCATCACCGGCAACGTGATCGGCTACTGCCTGATGGCGACGCAGACCAGCTTCGTCGGCTTCACCTTCGGCGTGGTCGTGCTGGCGTCCGGCACCGCGTTCTTCAAGCCGGCGCTGCAGGGGAGCCTGGCGCAGAACCTGGACCGGAAGAACTCGTCGCTGGGCTGGGGCATCTTCTACTGGGTGGTCAACGTGGGTGCGGCCATCGGGCCGGTGCTCGCGAACATCATCCGCCACGACTACTCGTGGCAGGCGCTGTTCTTCACCGCGGCGGCCGTGATGTCCCTGAACTATCTGATGCTGTTCACGTTCAAGGATTTCGCCAGCGGTTCGGACAAGACCGCCAGCCCCCTGCAGGTGCTGACGCGCACGCTGCGCACCCTCGGCGACTGGCGCCTGGCCACGTGGCTGCTGATCATGAGCTGCTTCTGGCTGATGATGTACACGCTGTGGGACCTGCACCCGAACTTCCTGACCGACTGGAACGATTCGGGCGGAACGGCCGCGTTCTTCCAGGGTTCCTCGCTGTTCCCGGACAACTGGGCCATCCAAACCGACCGCGGCTGGCAGGTGCCGCAGGAGATCCTGCTGAACCTGAACGCGGTGCTCATCGTGGCGCTGATGATCCCCGTTTCGTGGCTGGTCCGCAAGCTGCGCACCCTCGAGTCGATGGTCATGGGCATGGCCATGGCGACGGCCGGCATCCTGATCGCCGGCCTGACCAACCTGGGCTGGGTGTTCCTGTTGGGCGTGGTCGGCTTCTCGCTGGGCGAGATGCTGACCGGACCGAAGAAGAACGAGTACCTGGCGCTGATCGCCCCGGTCGACAAGAAGGGCCTCTACCTGGGGTTCGTGAACATCCCGGTGGGCGTGGGCGGCCTGATCGGCTCCAAGCTGCAGGGCTACTTCTACGGCCACTTCGGCGAGAAGGCGGTGCTGGCGCAGAAGTACCTGGCCGAGCACGCGCCCGGCGCCGGCGGCTGGGACGGCAAGCTGGGAACGCTGGACACGGCGGCCGGGGTGGCGCGCACCGAGGCCTTCGCCAAAATGCAGCAGGTCACCGGCATGGATGCGCAGCAGGCGACCACGCTGTTGTGGAACACCTACGATCCGCAGTACCACGTGTGGCTTCCGTTCGCGGGCATCGGCGTGGCGGCGATCATCGCGCTGGTCTTCTTTGCGCGGGCGGCGCGCAAGTGGGCGGACATGGACGCGTAGGCAGCCCCCGGCTGCGACGCCACGAGAGAAGGTGTTCCGATGCCGGTCCCGCCGGGCGGAGCGGCCAGCGGCATGCGGTCTTCCGGACGGCCCGACCGCCGGCCGACAGCGGCCCTCTGGCCGCCGGCGCTGTATGCGCTGCTGCTGCTCGTTCAGGTCGCGCGCATCCTGCATCTGAACGAGGGCGTGTTCACCTACACGCTGGATGACCCGTACATCCACCTGGCCGTCGCCGAGGGCATCAGCCGGGGTGCGTACGGGATCAATCCCGGCCAGTTCGCCGCTCCCAGTTCGAGCATTCTCTGGCCCTGGCTGCTGGCGCCGTTCATCAGGCTGCCGTTCGCCCATCTCGTCCCCCTGATCCTCAATGCCGTCTGCGGCGGGCTGACGGTCGCGCTGTTCTTCCGGATCATCCGCGCCGGGTTCCGGTCGGCCGACGCCGGGCAGGATGATCGCCCGGCCGCGGTGATCGCCGCGCTGCTGATCCCCGCCACGAACCTGGTCGGCCTGGCCCTGACCGGGATGGAGCACTCGCTGCAGGTGCTCGTCGCCACCGTCGTCATCCATGGATGGGTCGTGATGGACGAGCGCGCGCGGCCGCCGTGGTGGTTCCTGGCCGCGCTCGTGCTCGGACCGCTGATCCGCTACGAAATGTTCGCGCTCACCCTGCCGGCGCTGGGCATTCTCCTGGTCCGCCGGCAATGGACGGCGGCGGTCGGAACCGGGCTCGTCGTCGCGGGCCTGACCGGGGCCTTTTCGCTGTTCCTGATCCGCCACGGGCTGGAGGCCCTGCCGACGTCGGTGACCGCCAAGTCCGACGTGATCACGACCGGAGGATCGTTCGCCGCCGCACTGGCGCACTTCCGCGGTCAGCTCGATGTGGACGGCCGCGCGATGCCGCGGGTGGCGATCGCAGTGCTGCTGCTGGCGACCGCCGTGCGCCGCTCGGCGCCGCTGCGCGCGCGCCATCTTGCGGGCTGCTGCGCGGCCGCGACCCTGGGCTTCGCGCTCGGCGGAACCGGCGCCTACGGCAACCGCTACGAGATCTTCGTCTGGGTCGCGCTGCTGCTCGCGCTGCTGTACGTGCATGCCGGCGCGGTCGCGCGCTTCATCGTCGATGCCCGGGGCCCGCTGGCGCTGACGGTCGGATTGCTGGCGGTTCCCGTCCTGTCCTGGAACTACGTGCGCGAGGTGGCCCTGAGCGATCTCGGCGCCAACAACATCCACCAGCAGCAGTACCAGATGCACCGCTTCGTCGCCGATTTCCACCGTGGCCCGGTCGCCGCCAACGACATCGGCTGCCTTGCCTACCGCAACGAACACGCGGTGGTGGATCTGGCCGGCATTGTCGCGCCCGGAATCTGGCGCCAGCGACTGGAATCCGAGGATGTCCGCTGGATGGACACCGCGGCACGCGCCGCGGGCGCTCGCTGCGCCATGGTCTACGAGGACTGGTTCCGGGGCATTCCGGTGAACTGGGTCCCCGTGGCCGAACTGCACCTGGGACGCCGGCTGGTCAGCTGCGCCGGGCCGACGGTCACGTTCTTCGCCACCGGGGCCGACGAGGCGACGGCGCTTCGCGAGCAGCTGCTTGCGTTCGGGGCGACGCTCCCGAGCGGCGTCAGGCTCGAGATCCGCGACGAGAGTCGACAGCCGTCCGCGGATCGTTTTTGATTGGTGCCGCGGCGCCCGGGCGGGTAGTCTGGCGTCCGGCGCGCGCGCCGCGACGCCGGTGGATTCACGACGATGATGGTGGGGTCGGCGACATGACCAGCAAGGAACCGACGACGGCCGCCGATGGCGCCGTCTGCATCGTGCAGGCCCGCATGGGCTCGACGCGCCTGCCCGGCAAGATGATGGAAGACCTGGCCGGCCGGCCGCTGATGTGGCACATCCTGCAGCGGGCGCGGCTCGTCGGACCGGACGTGCCGGTGGTGCTGGCGACCACCGACCAGGCGCGCGACGACGCACTGGTGGCGGTCGCCAACGCGATGAACGTCGCGGTGGTGCGCGGCTCCGAGCACGACGTGCTCGGCCGCTATCTGCTGGCGCTCGATTTCCACCCGGCGCGCTGGGTGGCGCGCGTGTGCGGCGATTCGCCCCTGTTCGACCCGGTGCACCTGGCCCGCTGGCTGGAACTGGCGCGGCGCGAGAACGCCGACGTGGTGCGGTTCCACGACGGCGTGGCGTCCCTTCTGCAGGGCGGCGAGGTGGTTTCCACGCGCGCGCTGCACTGGAGCCGCAAGGCCGCCGGCGGCGATCCCCTGGCCACCGAGCACGTCACCGCCTGGGCGCTGCGCCACGCGCCGCATCACCCCGACCAGATGGTGACGATCTGGGCCGACCCGCCGGCCGATCTGGTCATGGACGTGAAACTGTCGATCGACACCGCCGACGACCTGCAGAGGATGCGCCGGCTCTACGCCGCGCTGTGGGATGGCGGCGAACCGCTGGACCTGCGGCGTGCGGCGGCCTGGCTCAGGGAGCAGGCGGCCGGCTGATCGCCGGCCGGGCATCTAAAGAATACCATGATTGTCTTTTTTGACGGCCTGAGGCAGGATGGCACGGTCATTCAGCCACCTACCTGACTGGAGGCCTTCCATGTCGAAATTCCGTGCCCCGTGGCCCGTTGTGGCCTTGTGCCTGTCGTTTCTCGCGCTGTCCGGCTGTTCGGACGACGATTGCCCGACCGCACCGACGGTCGTCATCCCGGAAATGGATGCCGCGCTGATCAGTTCGACCGTGAACACCTTCTTCGGCGGTGAACACGACAAGAGCCAGGTCTTCCGGGTGCTCCAGACCGGCAAGCTGATGCGCGTGGAGGTGCTCATGGCCTTGGCGAACACCGATCTGCAGTTCGATATCCGCGCCACGGCGAACGAGGTCCCGACGGACTCCAACGACGCCGTCCTGTTTAGCAAGACGATCGCCGCCGCCGATGTCACGCCCGGCTACCTGGCGGTGGAAATTCCCGGCGGGCTGTCGGTCACGGCCGGCGACCGGCTGGCTTTCGTGCTGCGCGGTGACCACACCAACGCGTTCCAGTGCAACGGTCGCTCGAACGACATCTATACGGACGGCGACATGTACATGCGAGTGAGCAGCAGCAACTACCTGGTCTGGGAACTGGCGCCCTTCAGCGGCGACATGTGCTTCAGCACCTGGGTGGTGCCGGCGGCCGAGTAGCAGCTGGTGCGTGGACTTGGGGCGCCAGGATGACCTTGGGCGCCCGTTCCCTTCACGACAGGAAGACCACCCGTGAGATCCACACTCGCCGTCGCTGCTTTCGCTTTGTGGGCCACCGCCGCCTGCAGTCAGGATCGGCCCGCCGCCGATTCTGCGGCACCCGAAGCGCCGCCATTGGCCGTCTTCGTCACGCCGACCGATTCACTGCCGCACCTGCGCTTCCTGGCCGACGGCCTGGTCACGCTGAACGACCGCTGTCCGGTGCGGAAGGTGAAGCTGAATCCGCGCATGCAGGCGGCCTACGTGAACGGACGCCCGATCGGGTTCTGCTGAAGGCCCTGCGCCAAGGCTTTCGTGCAAAGCCCCGAGATCTTCCTGGTCGACCTGGGCCTCAGCGTGCCGTGCGTCGTGGATCCTTCGCGGCCCGCGCTGCTGGACGCCCGACACCGTGTGTTCGTGAACTGGGAGACGTATTACCTGTCCAGCGACGAGAACCTGGCGAAGTTCCGCGCCGACCCCCTGAAGTACGTCGGCACGGTGACCGATCCGGTCACGCGCGAGCGCTTCCGACCCGACCGCAAACACACGCGCCTGGAACACGAAGGGCGGGTCATCTGGTTCGCGAAACCGGAGAACGCCGCGCGCTTCCGGGCGGGCCCGGAAGCGTATGTGCCCCCGATGATCGGCATGCAGGGGGATTGAGCGGGATCGGGCCGCGAGGATGAATGTTCCGCGTCGGGGATGTGCGCGGTGGTGCCACCCCGGAACGCGTGCCGTCCCTCAACGTACCCCAGGTGCCCTGCCCACGAGGCGATCGCGGACGCGCACCTGCACACGTTGTTTCACGACTACATGTTGCCGCGCTGGTCGATTCGGTCGACAAGTGGCCCACCGTTTGCATTCCAAAGCGGTCCCACAGACCCACCGGCGTCCATCCAGCCCGGGTCCCGACAGTCGAGGAGGCAATCATGGATCGCAGGCAGTTCCTGACCGGCATGTTGGCTGGCGCCGTATCGATGACCCTGTTGCCGCGTCTGGCCGACGCCGCAACGCCCGCGCGCCGCCGCCGCCGCCGCCGGGTACGCCGCCGCATCCGCCGCCGGGTGCGCCGTCGCGTGGCCCTGCGCGTGGTGCGCGGCCGCCGGTTCTGGGTCGTTCCCGTGGGCCTGGCCGTCGGTTGGGAACTCATGCACGAGGACCGCGTGGTGGTTGTGCGCGAAATCAAGGTCGTCGAAGTCGAGGGAGTGAAGACCGAATTCGCCGTGGTCATCGACCCCAACGCCAAGGTCGAGGCCGGCAAGGCGGCGCCCTTGGAGGAGATCCCCATTGTCCGCGAGGACAACAAGGACAACGCCGTCGAACTCGAAGGCACGCGCTTGGCCGACGACGACAAGACGACGCCCGGCCTCGAAGCCGAGATCGAGGAAGAAGTCGAGGTCGAGGAGTAGGCCCTGCCTGGATGATGAGCGCGCGGCCGGTGGAGATATCCACCGGCCGTGCTGTTGCCGGATCGACGGCACATCGTATACGTCAACGTCACGGCGCCCCGGTTATGTGCGCTTTCGTGTTTCCGTAGATCGGCAGGCAGGCAGTCCGAGCGGATCTACACCGCGACGACCGAATTCTCGGCGCCGGGGACGCCCGCCGGGCGGTACTGGTCGGCGGCCCAGTCGTTCTCCCACACGCGACCGTCGATCAGGAAGCGGTACTCGTATTCCCGGCCCGGCTCGAGGTCCAGCGTGATCTTGAACTCGCCGTTCTTCAGGCGGCTCATCGGGGTGGCCTGGGCATCCCAGCCGTTGAATTCGCCCACCAGATAGACGGCCTGCGCGTCCTGCGCGGCTTCGGGGGGCAGGCTGAACGTGACCTTGCTCACATTCTTCGTCTTCAGGTAGCGCTTCTGCGGACCCATCGGAACCTCCTTGTCCGGGCGATTGGATACCGTCAATCGGATATCCAAGATCATTGAATTCCCGGATAACAAAGGGTACGTCGGCCGCTGCCGCAAGATCTTCACCATTTTCTCATCCAGCGCGGCCGTTTGTGAAATGATGATGTTTGCTATTTTGCGCTAATGAAATCCATAAGACTATCCAGCAACAGGTTACCCTCGCGGCAGCGCCGGGCGAGGTCCGCGGTCAACTCGTTCTCCGCCATGATGTACGGGCCCGGCAGCGGGGCGCCCGGAGAGTGGGCCAGCACCGATGCCACCCAGCCGGGCGTGGCTTCGGGATGGAACTGCACCCCGATGACCCGCCGGCCGATCTGCATCGCCTGATGCTCGCAGCCCAGGCTGCGGGCCAGGTGGACCGCCCCGGCGGGCAGCGCGAAGCTCTCGCCGTGCCACTGCAGACAGGTCACCCGGTCGGGGAACGGGAAGATCGTGCCCGGCTCCGGCGGCACCCGCTCGACGGGCCACCACCCGATCTCGCGTTCGCGGCTCGGACCGACCGGCGCCCCCAGCGCGGAAGCGATCAGCTGGGCTCCCAGGCAGATGCCCAGCACGGGCGTGCCTGCGGCGATCACTTCGGCGATGAACGCCTTCTCGGCGGCGAGCCAGGGCAGCGTCGCCTCGTCATTCACGCTCATCGGCCCGCCCAGGATGATCAGCAGATCGACCGCCGCGGCCGGAGGCAGACGGTCGCCGGCGAACATCCGCGTGCAGCTGACTTCGGCACCGGCCTTGGACAGCCACGTCTGCGCGTGGCCGAGCCCTTCGTAGGGAACATGCTGGATCCAGTGGGCGCGCATTGTGCCTTGTCTTTCGGAAGCCGCCGGCCCCGGCCGGGCACGTTCTGTCTCCCCGCGTCACTTCGCCTGTGGCAGGGTGGGCGTGCCGCGCAGCGGTGATCCCCCCCGCGCAGGGACAATATCGACCGGTTCGGCCCTGCGGCCAAGGGGCGGACCATCGACAGGCGGACTGGGCAGGGACCACGGGGATGAAGAGCGAGCGTATCGTCGTCAACGACCGCATGCAGACGAGCTCCATTTACGAGCTGACCGAGCCCGAAGCCGAGAAGCCGGGCGCCGCTGCACTGGACCGACGATTCGCGGGATCTCTGAGCCGATCAGCGGACCAGGCTCAATCGGATGGCCTGCTGCCCGTCGGCGGCTGTCAGCCGCGCCAGATAGCATCCCGAAGCGAGCCCGCGGCCCGCGTCGTCGCGGCCATCCCAGGTCAGCTCGTGCCGACCCGCCGCCAGGTCGCCCGCCGCCAGCGTGCGCACCAGCCGGCCGCCCAGGTCGTGGATCGTCAGCCGCGTCTGACCGCCCACGGCCAGTTCGAAAGCGATCGACGTCTGCGGATTGAACGGGTTGGGGTACGCCGAAAGCGTGAGCCGAGCGGTGGCAACCGGCGTGTCGGCCGCGGCGACCGCCGTGAGCCTGACGCCGAAATCGGCGTCCGGATCCGTGTTGTCGATGTAGTAGACCTCGGCTGGCGCCACGAACAGGTGCGTGGCTCCGGGCGGGATCACCACGGTTCGGCCCGGCTTCACGACGTAGAAGTCATAGGGGATGTCGGTGGGCTCGTAGCTGGGTTCGGTGGGCCCCGTCACGGCATAGAAACCGGCGTCGACGGCGTCCGGAACGCGGTCCGCTTCCGATGGCGGCAGCAGCGTGCCGCTGCCGCTGAAGACCACGATCAGGTTCGAGTACTGATCGCCGCCGGGCCCGTTGTCGAAGTCGCCCAGCGGCTCCAGCAGCAGCGACTGGCCCGGCATCAGCCCGAGGGCCGCCAGGTCGATCGCCGGGGCGGGCTGCGCCGCGTCCGCGGAATCCACGTGCAGGAATGCCTGACGGCTATCCAGGTGGATCGTGACCTGCGCGCTGGCGCCGCCGGCGGCCAGGGACAGGACAAGGGCGATGGTCGATACACGGCGCCTGATCATGGGCTCTCCCCTTTGCTGGAATGGCCTTCGATTATATAAAAGATCATATTGGTCGTCAATAGGCCCGGTTGGCCGGTGACCAGCCGCGCTCGCCGCTATCCGTAGCCCGGGGTTCTGGTCCATAATCTCCCCTGACGCGACCCCTGCTTCCAGCGCCGAAAGGACCCTTCATGCCGCAGCGCATCGTGTCGGCCCGCGCCGTCTTCCTGGCTGTCGCCTTGCCGGCCGCCGTCATCGCTTGCGCCGGCGTCTCCGCGTCGGCGGGTGCCCCGGTCGCGGCGCCGGCTGACCTGGTCATCCCGGTGACCGCCGCGCATCCGCGCGAATACATCTTCACCGACAAGGGCGCCGCCCACCTGGCCGGCGAATGCGTGGGGCCGGACACGCGCAGCTACCACGGCTTCTACATCGCCATGCATGAGGTCGTCGATGGCTGGAGCCTGCGCCTGGAAAACGGTGTCGAACTGGGCGCCGCCACCGCGTTCGAGGCCGAGGTGACGCCCGACCGCGTGGTGCGCCGCCATCGGCTGCCGGACGGCGCCGTCGTCACCGAGACGGTCGAACTGTTCGATCGCGAAAACGGCTTCCGCGTGCAGTGGGACGATGTGCCGTCCGGCGCGTTCGCCGTGACGCCGCGCATCGACATGCGCTTCCTGTGGAAGGTCGAGCAGCCGGGCTACGAAACGCGCTGGAACGGCGACGCGCTGCTGCTGTGCCGCCAGGACAAGCTGACGGCGGCGCCCGATCCGGCCCACCCGTCCTGGCTGGCCATCGCCGTGCGCGGCGCCGACCGGTTCGAGCCCGACGGCCGCCACCAGGAGACGCGCTACGCCCGCGACGCGGCGCGCCGCGCCATGGAGAAGGCGTATCCGTATCTTCCGGGCGCCATCGCCGGCCGCATCCCGCCGCAGGTGCCGTCCGGCCGCGTCGAGGCCGTGTTCGCCGCCGACGTCAGCGCCGAAGCCGCGCAGGCGCGCGCGCTGCGTCTGCGCGGCGAAGCCTTCGACCTGCTCGCCGCGCGCCGCGCGCGGCTGGAAAAACTGATCGCCGATACGCGCATCACCACCGGCGTCGCCCGCGACGACCTCGCCCTGGCCTGGGCCCGCGTTTCGCTGGACAACCTGATCATGAACCAGAGAGGCCCCGGCATCTACGCGGGCTTCTACTGGTTCACCACCTACTGGGGCCGCGACACGTTCATCAGCCTGCCGGGAGCCTGCGTGACCAGCGGCGACTTCGACACCGCGCGCACGCTGCTGCGCGGGTTCGCCGAGTTCCAGGAACGCGATCCCGCAAGTAAACGCGAAGGTCGCGTGCCCAACTTCGTCACCGTCGACGAGGTGCAGTACGCCAGCATCGACGGCACCTGGTGGTTCGTGCGCGCGCTCGACGAACTGTGGCGGCAGTCGGGCGACGACGCCTTCGCGCGCGAGATGGCGCCGGTCGTCTTCCGCGCCGTCGCGGGGGCCCAGCGCCACGCCGTGGACGCCGAGGGCTTTCTCACGCACGGCGACGGCGAAACCTGGATGGACGGCGGGGGCGAGCAGAACCCGCATTCGCCGCGCAGCACGCGCGCGGTCGAGGTGCAGGCGCTGTGGCACCGCGGCCTGCTGACAGCGGCGCGGCTGAGCGAACGGTTCGGCGGTGCGGGCGGCGACGGGGCTGCGTACCGGGCGGCGGCCGACCAGCTGGCCGCGAACTTCACGAAGCGCTTCTGGGTCGACGGCCGCCTGGTCGACCACCTGAACGCCGACGGCTCGCCCGACCGTCAGGTGCGCCCGAACGCGATGCTGGCGGTGCTGGCGTCGCCGTCGCTGTTCACGGCCGATCAGCGCGCGAAGATCACCGACGAGGCGGCGCGCGATCTGGTGCGCCCGCACGGTGTGCTCTCGCTGACAGCTTCCGATCCGGCCTTCCACCCGAAGCACGTCGACCTGGCGAAGTACCACTACGACGAGGCCTACCACAACGGCGATGTCTGGCTCTGGCTGTCCGGCGCCTACGTTTCGGCGCTGAACGCCCCGCGCGACGGCTTCGGCCAGACGCGCATGCTGCTGGACGAGATCCTCGACGAAGGGGCCGTGGGCACGCTGCAGGAGATCCGCGACGGCGCGCCGGCCACGAGCAACGACGAATTCGGCGGCGCCACCAGCCAGGCCTGGTCGCTGGCCGAACTGCTGCGCAACACGGCGCAGGACTATGCCGGACTGCGCGTGGACCTGACGGCGAGTGAGCCGGTCGTCGTACTGCAGCCGTCGCTGCCGGCTGACTGGCCCTCGCTGACGGTGGCCACGCGCATCGGCGGCGTAGCCTGCGAAGTGATGGTGCCGGGAGCCGACCAGGCCCCGTTGCTGCGCCTGGCCGCGGCGCCGGATCCCCGCTGGTCGTACGTTTGGCGGCGGGGCGACGGGCGCGACGTCGCGGGGCGGGCCGAGGCCGCGGCCGAGGGCGGCGCCTGGCTGGTGACATTCGCGCCTTGATTCTCAATTTGGGTGGGGCGCCGGCCCCCTGATCGGTTATCTTCCCGGGGCAATCATTCAGGGGCCCTGGTGCCCGCTCAATTTTCATCGGGTGTCCGACGCCCGAAAGACCTGCGAAGGAGCCCGTTGTGGCCAATCTCAAAGCCGTCATGGAGACCGACAAGGGCGTCATCAACATCATGTTGCATGACGACCAGACCCCGCTGACCGTGGCCAATTTCGTCAACCTGGTGCAGCACGGGTTCTACGACGGCCTGAAGTTCCACCGCGTGATCCCCGACTTCATGATCCAGGGCGGCTGCCCCGACGGCCGCGGCACCGGCGGCCCGGGCTACCGCTTCGACGACGAGATCGTCGCCGGCCTGCGCCACGACGGCCCCGGCGTCCTGTCGATGGCCAACGCGGGCCCCGGCACCAACGGCAGCCAGTTCTTCATCACGCACGTGGAAACGGCGTGGCTGGACGGCAAGCACACCGTGTTCGGCAAGGTGGTCGGTCCGGCCGACCAGACCGTGGTCAACGCGATCGCCGGCGGCGACGGGATCAAGAAGGTCACCATCGAGGGCGACACGGCGCCTCTGCTGACGAAGATGGCGGCGCAGGTGGCGGAGTGGAATAAGAAGCTCGGGTGACGTTTGCCGAGAGGGACGTTTGCCACGTGGATGTACGAACATGAGCGGGGACAGTCCTCGGCGCTTCGCGCCTGCGGATAGTCCCCGCTCATGTTCGTACATCCACGTGGCAAAGGGTCCACTTGGCAAACGTCGCACTTGGCGGATGTCGATTGGACGTGGGGGCTGGCGACTTGCGCCGGCGCAAGTGTCGCGATTGCGGGACCACAATTGTCCTGGCGAACAATACCTGGCTGATATTGCCGCGTTCTCGGACGATGGATCAAGTTGCGGAAGCCGGTGCAAGGGGGACCTGCGAGGAGCGATGAGGCGAATCCGGGAAAGCATGGTGGCTGTCGCAGCCACGGCGGCGCGGGCTGGTTGTTCGACTTTGTCAAACAGGCGCCGGATTCCAACTCGAAACAGATCGCGGTGGAATTCCTGGACAACGATTGGCGCGCCCGCGCTTATGACTACGCCTTCAGGTTCGATCATTCGGGGTCCGCACGGGCGGTCCTTCTGAAGACGCCGATCGACATGGAGTCGGCATGCCGGGTGCTGGATTCGGTTCGTCCGCGGTTGCACCCCGAGGAGACGTTTTCGTCGATTCGATCGTTCGACGACGTTTTCACAGGATTCGACGAAGAGGGCAACGCAGTCTTGTCCAACATCGAACCGAACGGTCGCCTTGGTGTCTGGACAAGAAGACCCGGGTCCGCTGGCGGACGCATCTTCTCCGTGCAGGTATCGGGGGACACGTGCACTGCCGAGTTCGCGGGCCAGTGGTACCATTGAAGTCACGGATTTCTGCACCGCGCGCGTATGACACGGATGTTGATTGCTCACGGCGCACACGTGGTCCCGGAGCCGCCGAACTTGCGCCGGCGCAAGTTTCGCGACCGCGAGACCCACCGCTCACCGCTTCACCGGCTCCAGCGATCTCCAGATCTCTTCGGCCCGGGCCAACGTCATGTTCTGGCCGTCGAGCACATACCGGATGCCGTCCTTCTCCCAGTGGAGCGCGCCATAGGACGGCTCGCCGTCGACGCTGGGCAGTGCCCACCGGTACTTCTGCCGGCGCAGGTCGTCGCGCAGTTGATGCCAGGCCACGCGGACGCCGTCCCAATCGTGGTATTCGATGGACTCGATCGGCGCGGTCCCCGTCGTGTCGCGATAGTCCAGCGCGAGCGTCCATTCCGAGTCGGGCTTGTCTTTGACAGGCGTCTGCGAAAGCATGAACTCCAGCCGACCGACGCAGAACTCCATCCAGACCGAGCCGTCCGGGTTCAGCCACCCCTGTTGAAAGCGCAGGGCCTCGGGCAGGTGCTCGGGCCACACGGTGGGCAGCAGCACCGGAATCCGGGCATCGTGCGCCAGCGGGCCGATGCCGGCGTAGTGACGCGAGTACGGCTTCATGCCCTTGGTCACATCGCCGCCGGTCGCTCCATAGGTGGTCCGAAGTTCCCAATACAGGCCTTCGTCGTAGCGCACGCGGAACGCGTTCACGGCGTCGAGGGCTTCCTCCTGCGAGTGGGTCACGACGCGCTTCCCGAGCAGGCCGCCGACGGTCTCGGCGATCGCGGCCAGCGTCCGCGGGCTCGCGATCGCCAGCACGCCGATGGCGATGGCGATGGTCAATGCCGCCGCAGCGGCCAGGCGCGGCAGCCTCGCCCGCACTTTGAACTTTCGTGCCGGAGCCGCTGATACGCCCCGCGCGCGCCGCTCGCCCAGCGCCCGCAGCAATCCTTCGCGCACCAGACTCTCGCCCGCCAGATCGAGCTGCCTCAGTTCGAGCCCGAGCGCGAGCCTAGCCTGGTCGGCATCGCCCGTCGGCAAAGCAGGATCCGCCTGGCCGGTGGCCAGCAGCGCATCCAGCCGCATCATGAAGTCGGCGCAGCGCCCGCGATCAGACATGGCGTCCCTCCTCGCGATTCAGTTCCTTGCGCAGGCGTCCCAGCGCCCGATGGACGATGACGCCGATGTTGCTCTCGCTCAGGCCCGTGATCGCGGCGATCTCCCGGTTCGAGCTGCCGGCGCCGAATTTCAGGCCGATGATGTCCCGTTCGCGTTCGTTCAGGCCGCTGACCGCCGCCAGGACGGCTTCCCGCCTCTGTTCCAGTTCGAGCGCGGCGTCCGGCGCCGGTCCGTGCCCCGGCCGATCGCTGATCCAATCGAGAGGCAGCCAGCGCCAGCGCGCGCGGCGTCGGCGATGGTCGCGCAATTGATTCCGGGCGATGCCCAGCAGCCAGGCACCGAAGGGGCCGCGATCCGGCGCGAACGCGTCCAGATGATCGAGGGCCTGGGTGAAGACCGTGGCGACGAGGTCGTCCGCGCTCGCGCGGTCATCGACCCGGTATCTCAGGTAGGCGTAGACGCCCGCGAAATGGCGTTCATAGAGCTCGGTGAAGGCGGTGTGGTCGAAGCGGGCGCGTCCGGCGAGATCCTCGTCGCTCGGGTCGCGGGCGCAGGTGGGCTGCATGGACGGCTCCCTGGTTACGGTCCCGGATACGTGGACTATACGCCGGAGGGCTCATCCCATTACAGATGGATGGCGAGGCAAGGTGAAGGTGATTCCCGTTTCGTGATACTTGCGCCGGCGCAACCCGAGCCCCCCGCTCCGTCGATTGTCGCTCCGTCGAAGGCCGCTCCATCGAAGACAGCTCCGTCGAAGATCGCTCCATCGACCATTGGACCCACGTCCTCCTGACGGTTGCGCCGGCGCAATTCCCTTCCCGCGTTCACGGACGGAACGCACTCCATTCGATTTCCAGCTTCCGCATCCTGGCCCGCAGGGTGTGCGGGTTGATCTTCAACAACAGCGCGGCTCCATGCGGCCCCTCGATGCGCCCGTGCGTGGCGGCCAGTGCGGCGCGGATATGGCGCGCGATGGCTTCGTCCAGGGGCATCAGCGGCCCCGCGCCGGCCGGGACGCCGTCACCGGCAGCGCCAACCGAGGCCACACCCGCCGCCGCCGCGGCGCCGAACGCCCTTTCGGGGCCTCCCGAATAGCCCAGGGCCTTGGCCACTTCCAGCCGCCTGCCGCCGCCCAGAATGACCGCGCGGTCGATGACCGAACCCAGTTCGCGCACGTTGCCGGGCCACGGATAGGAGGCCAGCAGCG
>JAIFKS010000020.1 GCA_020049465.1 bacterium
GCACCTGTGCATCGGCACCGGCGGCAATATCGAGGAAATGGGCGAGCTGGCCAAGCGCCTGTACCGGCGCGATTCGGCGCGGTTGATCTCGGTGAAGGACCTGGCCACGCTGAGCGACATGCTGTCCGGCCTGACGGTGGCCGAGCGCATCGCGCGGCTCAACCTGCGGCCGGACCGGGCCGACGTCATCATGCCGGCCTGCGTCGTGCTGCACAGCCTGGCCCAGACCGTCGGCGTGCGCGAAGTCCTGATCCCCGGCATCGGCCTGAAGGAGGGGGTCCTCTGGGACATCGCGGCCCAGGCCTCGCCCAGGCCGCCGCGCCGCGAGCAGATCTGGTCGTCGGCCCTGCACCTGGCCGAGAAGTATGAACTCGACAAGGATCACGGAAGCGCGGTTTCGGATCTGGCGCTCCAGATCTTCGACCAATCCGCGCCCCTGCACGGCCTCGGTGCGGAGGATCGGCTCGTGCTGGAAGTGGCGGCCCTCCTGCACGATGTCGGCTATTTCGTCAACGCCATCGACCACGATCGCCACGGGCACTACCTGCTCAGGCATAGCTTCCTGTTCGGCCTTTCCGAACGCCAGCAGGCGGTCGTCGCCAACATCGTGCGCTACCACCGCAAGACGACACCCACGCTGGAACACGAACACTTCAAGTCCCTGCAGCCCCAGGATCGGCTGCTGGTCAACAAGCTCTGTGCGCTGCTGCGGCTGGCCGACGGCATCGACACCAGCCACACGGGGCGCGTCCGGCACGTGACCCTGAGCGGCGCCAAATCGAAGTGGACACTGAGCCTGGCAGGCAATGGCGACCTGGTGCTCGAGAAGTGGACCCTGACCAAGAGACGCGCGATGTTCCAGGATGTCTTCGGCGTCGAACTCACCATCATCTGAGGCGACCGTGATGGAGGCTTCCCGACTCTTCCTTGACGCCTTCGATCATCGGCGCGACGTGTTCGTCGTGCGCCTGAAGGTCTGCCGCGAGGAATTTTCCGAAGCGTCGGTGCATGACCTGCGCGTTGCCGCGCGGCGCCTGATCGCTTTCGTCGAACTGGCGCGCCAGTTCGATCCGACCGGGAGGCCTTCGAAGTCCCGCCATCAGCTCAAGGACCTGATTGACGGCTTCGACACGTTGCGCGATACGCAGGCGATGCTGGCGGAGCTTGACGAGCACGTGCGCGCGGAGTCTTCGCTGACGGTCGTGCGCCGGTACGTGTTGGCCCGCGAACAGGAACTCATGCGGGAGGCGCGGCTCGCCGCGCGTGATTTCCGGACCAGGCAGCTGAAGGACCGTCTCAAACGTCTGCGCGGGCGCCTGTCCACCCGGCTGGAAGCGCCCGATCCTGGTTTCGATCCCTTCGGTCCGGTCGACGAAGCGTTCGCCCGCGTCGTCCGGCGCGATGCGGCCGCGCGGCCCGATGACGCGACCACCATCCACCGGGTGCGCCTGGCGTTCAAGAAGTTCCGCTACCGTTTCGAGATCGTGCAGGCGGCGCTGCCGGACCTGCCGCCCGAACAGCCGGCACGCCTGCACACCTACCAGACGATCGTGGGTCGGGTGCAGGACGCCGAAACGTTCCTGGGGTTGGTGGCCGACTGCGCCTCGCGCGACCCCGACTTCGATCCGGCGCCCGCCCTGGCGTTCTACACGCGCCTGCGGGCCGAAGCCATCGACGACTGGCTGGCCAACCGCACGGCCTTGGCGGCATTCTGGCGGCCGGCGCCGGACCAGACCTTCCCCTGGCTCGAGAACCGCAGGAAGCGAAGGGCGAAAACACCGTGAATCCGACGATGCGCGTCCCGGAACTGGATGATCCTTCGCTGTACGTCAATCGGGAGATCAGCCTTCTGGAGTTCCAGAGGCGCGTCCTCGAAGAGGCCCAGGATCCGCGGAACCCGCTTCTGGAGCGGGCCAAGTTCCTGGCGATTTTCGGCTCGAACCTGGACGAGTTCTTCATGGTGCGCGCGTCCGGGATCCGCCGGCAGGTGCTGACGCGCGTGGCCGCGATCACCCCGAGCGGCATGACGCCGCGCCAGGAACTGGCGGCCATCCGCAAGCTGAGCCTGGAACTGCTCGGGAACGCGCAGGGGTTCCTGCGCCGGCATCTGCTGCCGCAGTTGAAACGGGAGGGTGTGCACGTCCTGGACTACGCGCGGCTCAACCGCACGCAGCGCGATCGCGCCGACACCTACTTTCGCGAGGTCATCCAGCCGGTCCTGACGCCGCTGGCCGTCGATCCCGGGCACCCGTTCCCCCACATCTCCAATCTCAGCCTCAACCTGGCCATCGTCGTGCGCGACCCGAAAGGCCGGGAGCGGTTCGCCCGCCTCAAGGTGCCCGACACGCTGCCCCGTCTGGTCCCGCTGAAGAGATCGTCCGGCGGCGAGCGCAAGGACGGCACGTTGCCGCGCCACCACTATTTCGTCTGGATCGAACAGGTAATCGAAGCGAACCTGGCGCCGCTCTTCCCGGGCATGGAGGTGCTGTCGGCCCATCCGTTCCGGGTCATCCGCGATGCCGACATCGAGATCCAGGAGATCGAGGCGGATGACCTGCTTGAGACGATGCAGCAGGGGATCCGGCGGCGGAAGTTCGGGACGGTCGTCCAGGTTTCCATCTACGAGAGCATGCCGGCCAGTGTGCGGGAACTGCTTCTCGAGAACCTGGAAGTGCGGCCATCGGACCTGTTCGTCCTGCAGAGCCCGCTCGGACTGAGCGCGTTCTGGCAGATCTACAACGGTGTCGAGCGCCATGAGCTCAAGTTCCCGGCCTACAGGCCCTTCGTGCCCAAGGTCTTCCGCAAGGTGACGCAGCCCGGAGATGTCTTCGATGCGATCCGAGCGGGCAACATCCTGTTGCACCACCCCTACGATTCCTTCGAACCGGTGGTCGAATTCCTGCGCGCCGCCGCGCGCGACCCCCAGGTGCTGGCCATCAAGCTCACGCTCTACCGCGTCGGCAAGAATTCGCCGGTGGTCGACGCCCTGCTTGAAGCGTCCGAGCGCGGCAAACAGGTGGCGGTCCTGGTCGAACTGAGCGCGCGCTTCGACGAGGAAAGCAACATCGGCTGGGCCCGCCTGCTGGAGCAGACCGGTGTCCACGTGGTCTACGGTCTGGTCGGGTTGAAGACCCACAGCAAGATCGCCATGGTCGTGCGGCGGGAAGGCGAAGGCATCCGGCGGTACCTGCACCTGGCTACCGGCAACTACAACCCCTTCACGGCCGTCATCTACGAGGACATCGGCATCTTCACCTGCGACGAGACCATGGGCGTCGACGCCACCGACCTGTTCAACTACCTGACCGGCTATTCGACCAAACAGGACTACCGGAAGCTCCTGATCGCGCCGGTCACGCTGCGCGCGAAGCTCGAGGAATTCATCGCGCGCGAAACCGGCCACGCCCTTGCCGGGCGCCGGGCCCACATCATCCTGAAGGTCAATGCGCTGGTGGATCCGCAGATGATCCGCCTTCTCTACCGCGCCTCCCAGGCCGGGGTCCGGGTGGACCTGTTCGTGCGCGGCATCTGCTGCCTGCGTCCGGGATGGCCCGGGGTCAGCGACAACATCTCGGTGACGAGCACGGTCGGCCGGTACCTCGAGCACAGCCGCATCTTCTATTTCCTGAACGACGGCGCGGAAGAGGTCTTTCTGGGCAGTGCGGATCTGATGCAGCGGAACCTGAACCATCGGGTCGAGGTGGTGTTTCCGGTCGAGTCGCCCGAGCACGTGCGCTATCTGCGCGACAATGCGCTGGAGGCCTACCGGCACGACAACTTCAAGGTAAGGCGCATGTTGGCCGACGGAACGTACGAGCGGGTTTCGGCGGATGTCAGCGAGGATCTGGTGAGCGCCCACGACTACCTGATGCGCTCCCGCTCCCGCCTGCGGCATTTCGGAGCGCTGCCGGCCGCCGATGAGGACAGCCTCAGTCGCGGCTGACCAGGCGTTCGGGTTTGCAGAGCCACTTCTTCTGCGCGGCGACGCGCCCACAGTCGCGGCAGTAGTAGACCGGTTCGGACACGATCGTCGTCAACAGCTCCAATTCCTTGACGTACTGGCCCGGCTTCCATTTGCACAGCGGCTTGCTCACCGATGATTTGCTCTTGTTGGCCATTCTGTCCTCCGGTGCCGGCCGTTCGACCAGATGTGAGCCACGGACGGCCATAATGGGCGGCATCGGCACCAGCGTCAACCCCGGCCCCCGCGGGCGGGGCGCCGGACCGCCGGCCGGAACCTTCATCGTCGCCGCATGGTTCCTATATATATTGTGTTCAAACCTCGCCAGAACGCCGGAGGGCCGCCCATGAACCAGAAGATCCTGGGACTTTCCCTGCTGCTCCTGATCCTGTCCGCCGGTGGCTGCCGCGCCGCCGGTGAGGGACTGGACCCGGCGACCGCAACCAACGCCTTCGGCCTCGACCTGTACCAGCGTTTGCGCGCCGAGGGCGAGAACCTGTTCTTCTCGCCCGCCAGCATCACCTACGCGCTGTCGATGACCGGCATCGGCGCCCGGGGCGGCACCGCGGCCGAGATGGACGGGGTGCTGCACCTGCCCGCGGACGACGATCTGGTCGCCGCCGGCTTCGGCGGCCTGATGTCCGCGCTGGCCGCCGCCAACGAGCATGCCACCTTGAATCTGGCCAACCGGCTGTACGGCCAGCGGGGCTTCGGCTTCGCGCCGGCGTATCTCGCGCTGCTTGAGCGTCATTACGGCGCCGGGCTCGCACAGCTCGACTTCCGCGCCGACCCCGAAGCGGCCCGCCTCGTTATCAATGCCTGGGTGGAAGACCAGACGGCGCAAAAGATCCGGAACCTGCTGCCGTCCGGCTCGCTGGACGACAGGACCCGCCTGGTGCTGGTCAACGCGATCCATTTCCTGGGCACCTGGCAGGAGCCGTTCCCCGTCGACGCGACGGCCGACGCCCCGTTCCACCGCGAGCGCGGGGGCGATGTGGCCGTGCCCTTCATGCACGTGACCGGACGTTTCGGCTATGCCGAGATGGACGACGTGCAGATCCTGGCCCTGCCCTACAAGGGCGATGCGCTGGAGATGGTTCTGGTTCTGCCGGAAGCGGGCACGTCCCTGACCGCCGTCGAATCGCGGCTCGACGCCGGCGTTCTTGCCGGCTGGCTGGCGTCGCCGGCGCCGGCGCGCGTTGCCGTCGGCCTGCCGCGTCTGCATCTCGAAACGAGTTTCGACCTGGCGACGACGCTCGGGGCGATGGGCATGCCGACCGCCTTCACGCGCGAGGCCGACTTTTCAGGCATGACGACGGGCGGCGAGGCGTTGCTCATCGACAAGGTGGTGCACAAGGCCTATCTGGATGTGGACGAGAAGGGCACCGAGGCCGCGGCCGCCACCGGCATCGTGATGATCGTGACTTCGGCCCGGCCGGTGGAAGAACTGAAGGTGTTCACGGCGGACCGGCCCTTCGTGCTCGCGATCAGGCACAAGGCCAGCGGGGCGATCCTGTTCATGGGAAGGGTCGCGGATCCTTCCTGACCCGGCCATCGAACAGGCCGCCCGACAACCGTAACGCGAAAGCCCCGCTGTCCCAACGAACAGCGGGGCTTCGTTTTATTACATCCGCTCGGGAGCAGCGCCTACCGCGGTCGCCGCCCGAATGTGCGCCCTTCGGAAGGACGCGCGGGGCTGGTCTGGCCGGCCGGACGCGCTGGGCTGGCCGGACGTGCGGTCTGAGCCGGGCGAGCCGACTGAAGCGGCCGCGACGACTGAACCGGCTGCACCGGACGACTCTGGCCCTCGTGGCGCGGCCGGCTGTCCCGCCGCGGCTGATTCGCCGCCGGCACGCTCTGCCCGCGCGGCGTCCAGTTGCCGTCCCGCTGCATGGCGGGCCGTCCCTGGCGCGGCGGGGTCGAGCCGTAATCGAAGTCGGGCAGCGTGCGGCGCTCGATCCGCGAGCCGAGCACGCGTTCGATCCCGCGCACCAGCGGTTCGTCCTCGGGCGTCGTGAACGTGAAGGCTTCGCCCGTCAGTTCCGCGCGGCCGGTGCGGCCGATGCGGTGCGTGTAGGCTTCGACCGTCGACGGCATGTCGTAGTTGATGACGTGCGAGATGCGGCTGACGTCGATCCCGCGCGCGGCCAGATCGGTCGCCACCAGGATGTCGTAGCGGCCCTCGCGGAAGCCCTCGAGCGCGGCCTGCCGCCGGTTCTGCGTCATGTTGCCCTGCAGGGCCGACACGCGGTGGCCGCGCTGGTCCAGCACCTCGGCCAGATGGCGCGCGCGGCGCTTGGTGCGCGTGAAGATCAGCACCTTGCCGGTGGCCTCACGGTCGAGCATCTCCAGCAGGAAGGCGCCCTTGCTGTTCTCGCGCAGCGGGTACAGCGCGTGCGAGACGGTGGCTGCGGGCGCGGACCGGCCGATTTCGATCGAAACGGGGTTGCGGAGGATCTGGTCGGACAGCGTGCGGATGTCGTTCGGCATCGTCGCCGAGAAGAACAGCGTCTGCCGATCCTTCGGCATGTGGCTCAGGATGCGCCGCACGTCGGGCAGGAAGCCCATGTCGCACATCTGGTCGGCCTCGTCCAGGACCAGGATCTCGATGGCCGACAGGTCGATGGTGCGCTCATCGACGTGGTCGAGCAGCCGGCCGGGGCAGGCCACGACGATGTCGACACCGCGCCGCAGCTTCTCGTCCTGCGGGCGCTTGCTCATGCCGCCGTACAGCGCCACGCCGCGCAGACCGACGGCGCCGCCGAACGTCGCGCCGGCCACGCCGATCTGGTCGGCCAGTTCACGCGTCGGGGCCAGGATCAGGCAGCGCGGATTGCGCGTCCCGCGCACGGCCGTCGCGGCCAGGCGGTGGGCGATCGGCAGCATGAACGCCGCCGTCTTGCCGGTGCCGGTCTGGGCGATGCCCAGCACGTCATGGCCTTCCAGGACGACCGGGATGGCCTGCTGCTGGATGGGGGTCGGCTTGTCGTAGCCGGCCTGGGTGATCGCGGCCTGCAGGCGGCGGTCGAGGGGAAAGGAAGCGAAAGATTCGTTGTCAGCAGAACTCAAAGGGATTCTCCCTGATTGTCGCACGCGCGCATGCGCAGGCGAACAGGATGCGCCGCGGCACCAGCCGACGGACGGATCCGGCAATGAAAGAAGAGGATGGTCTCGATGAAGCGTCGGAACCACCGTGACGCCGCTGCTCAGCAGCGGTCCCGCGCGGTACGGTCCCGGCCAGGTGGCGGAGGAAGCGTCCAAGCGGCATGGGGCCGGCCCGGGGGCCGCGCGCCATGTAGGACCAAGATGGTTCCGATACGGCACAAGCGCAAGGGCCGGCTTGCGCCGGCACAAGTTGGCTACCGCTCGTTCCCGCGCTTGAAGTTGCCGGTCAACTTGGCCATGACCATCTGTTGGGCCGCCGCGTCCAGGGTGGACACCCGCTTGAGAAAGGCCTGCGCGTCGTCGCCCTTGAGGATCATCACCTGGCTGCCGCGCCAGGAAATGAACACCTTGCCGCTCGCGCTCGCCTGGTACGCGAAGGGCTCTTCGGCGAGTCGGCCCCGCTGGTCCCTGGGTTTTGCCATTTCTTCCTCCGCGCTGCGCCTCCCGCCACGGTTCAATCGATAGTGTAGACGATCTCGAGCGGAAAGCGCTCGCCCTTCACGTAGTACCGTCGCCAGGTCACGTACTGGAAGCCGTCCCGCTCGAACCGCGTCGATGGTGCCGGTGTCATGCTGACGATGCGCGCGCCCTGCGGCAGGCGGACTTTGCGCGCCACGAGGTTGTCTTCCGCGTAGTCGCCCGCGCGGCGGTAGATGAGCTGGTCGCCATAGCGCAGGACGGCGGGCGCCGGCGTGCTGCCCGACACCGTCCACGTCTCGCCGGGCGCCACCGGCACCGGGAACTTCAGGGTGACCTGCACGCGCCCGGTGGGGGGCGAAGGCCAGCGATGGCGCGGAGGGTCGTAGTCCGGCACCAGCACGTTGCCGAAACCGTCGCGCCAGACGCGCTGATCCGCCTCGAGTTGTTCCCAGGGCGCCAGCCCGAAGCGGTCCTCGTCGATGGCGTGCTGCTCGTTGTTGACGTGGCTGCGCACCCACCAGGCGGTCACGGTGCCGTCCGCGCTGATCTCCTCGTAGTGGCTGATGTCGTGGATCCTGCGCACCGGCACGGCCTCACGCGCCGCGCGCGCGCTGAACGTGCGCGGATCCAGATCGTCATCCGTCAGTTCGTAGAGCGTCGTTTCCGTCTGCAGGATGTAGCGGGCGGGCGCCGTCCGCAGCAACGTGCCCTCGAGCCGGCTGCCGTCGGCCAGGACGACGTGCCACGGTTCGGTGGCCCGGGCGGACCCCGACAGGGCCGCGGCCAGACCCACGACCGTGCCGGCGATCAAGAGGCGAAGACGCATGGCGTTGCTCCCTTCCCTTCAACGAATGCTGTCCGTTGCGTGGTCGTAACAGCCGGTTTCGATCGTCACGGTCGCGTTCGGGATCTCACCGAAGCGGACGGCAACGACCTGGCCGGCACGGATGTCGGAGAGGCGAGGGGGCGATGTCGGCGCGGACCGCCGCGCCAGCATTGGCGCCAGCAGCAGCAGGCCCAATGCGGCGGCCACTGCGGCCACGGCCCAGACACGACGGGAGGCCCGACTGTGCTCGCCCCGAGCCGTGCGCTGGCTGCCGATCAACGGTGCCGGCGCTTTCTCGTCCAGCAGAACGCCGCGCGCCAGGGCGCGGAATGCGCGCCGCGCCTCCAGATCGTCGCGCAACGGCGCCGAGGCGGCCGTTTCCGCGGCAAAGGCCGCCGCCGCCTCGTCGTCCAATTCGCAGTCCAGATACGCTTCGAGCTGTTCGCTCCAGGTGTCAGACGCCATGGCCGAGCCTTTCGAGATGTTCGCGCATCTTCCGCACGGCGTGGTGCTTGCGCGAGGCGATGGTGCCGGAACTGACGCCGAGGATCGTGGCGATCTCGGCGTAGGTCAGTCCTTCGATTTCGCTCAGGAAGAAAGCCGACCGCTGGTCTTCCGGCAGCGCGGCCAACGCCGAACGCAGACCGTGGTCCAGTTGCGTGTTCTCGAGCGCGCGGTCGGGCCGCGAGCCGGCAGCCGCCGTCGCCGCGGCCACGTCGCGCGCCGTTGCCGGTCGCTCGTGACGGCCCCGCACGCGTCGCCGCCGCAGGTGATCGAGCGCACACGACCGCGCGACGGTGAAGACCAGCGCGCTGCCGGCGTTCTCGGCGTGAGCGTCGAGTTTGAGAAAGGTCTCCTGCGCGAGATCGCGCGCCAGTTCCGCATCGCCGGTCAGCACGCGGAGGTAGCGCAGCACGCTGGCGGCGTGGGCCGCGACCAGGGCGGTCAGCCGATCCGGTGATGGTTTGGGACACGCGTCGGGCACTTGATCCCCCGGATACTACGGTCTGCATTCCCGCTCCATGGTAGTAGACGCGGTCGGCGCCGGATTCTTCAAAGGCAAATGCGGGTTGGCGTGAGAAAGCCTGGTGCGTTCGGCCATGAGCGGCCGCAGGGCGAGATTGTTTTGGGATTGTTGCGCCGGCGCAAGTGGGGGAGAGGCAAAAAATGCAACGCGAAGCCAAGAATAGCACTCCGTCCCCGGCCGCACATTGATTCTGTATACCGTATGCCACATCCCGGATCTCTCTGGAAGGGGCCTCGCATCCTGCCCCTCCACTGGCAGGACGAGCCAATGAAGCCCTTTCCGGCAAAGAATCGCGGTGGCCCGGCGCCCCAGGAAGCCGCCATGTCTGTCGAAATTGCGCCTCAATATCGACAATGAAATCACCCCTTCAATCGGCGGGAGTTCTCCTGTATGCTGCGCCATCCCCCGGCGATCCGGGGGACGAGGCCCGACCGCCCAGCCACCGGAGGACCGCGTATGCGCTATCAGGATGTCCACGAGCTCTCGGTGTCGAATCCCCGCTTCTTCTGGCGCCAGAAAATGAACCTGATCAAGTGGTTCGAGGAGCCGAAGGAAGTCCTGACGCGCGACGAGCACGGGATCTACCGGTGGTTCGAAGGCGGCGTCCTGAACACCTGCTACCTGGCGCTCGACTACCACGTCGACCACGGCCGCGGCCGGCAGGTCGCCCTCTACTACGACTCGGCCTCGGCCCATCTCAAGCGCAGCTACACCTACCGCGAGCTCCGCGATGAAACCGCGAAGTTCGCCGGCGTGCTGAAGAGCCAGGGTGTCGAGAAGGGCGACCGCGTCATCATCTACATGCCCATGGTTCCGGAGGCCGTCATCTCGATGCTGGCCTGCGCGCGGCTGGGCGCGGTGCACTCGGTGGTGTTCGGCGGGTTCGCGCCGCACGAACTGGCCGTGCGCATCGACGACGCGCGGCCCAAGCTGCTGATCACCGCCAGCTGCGGCCTTGAGTTCAACCGCGTCGTCGAGTACAAGCCGCTGGTCGACGCCGCGCTCGAAGAGGCGCAGTTCCCGCCGCAGAAGGTCATCGTCTTCCCGCGACCGCAGGCCCACGCCTCGATGATCGAGGGCCGCGACCTGGACTGGCACGAGCTGATGCACCGCGCCGAACCGGCCGATTGCGTGCCCGTCGCCTCGACCGACCCTCTCTATATACTGTATACGAGCGGCACCACCGGGAAGCCGAAGGGCGTCGTTCGTGACAATGGCGGCCATGCCGTGGCTTTGAAGTATTCGATGAAGACGGTCTACAACACCAATCCGGGCGAGGTGTTCTGGGCCGCGTCGGATGTCGGCTGGGTCGTCGGGCATTCGTATATCGTATACGGACCACTGATCAACGGCTGCACGACGGTGCTGTTCGAGGGCAAGCCGGTGCGCACGCCCGACGCCGGATCTTTCTGGCGCGTCATCCAGGACTACGGCGTCAGCGCGTTCTTCACGGCGCCGACGGCCTTCCGGGCCATCAAGAAGGAAGACCCCGACGCGCACCTGCGCCGCCTGTACGACATCTCGACCCTGCGCACGTTGTTCCTGGCCGGCGAGCGCCTCGACCCGCCCACGCACGACTGGCTCAACCAGGTCCTGGACGTTCCCATCGTCGACCACTGGTGGCAGACCGAGACGGGCTGGCCCATCGTCGCCAACCCGATGGGCCTGGACCCGCACCGGGTGAAGGTGGGCTCGGCCACGTTCGCGGTGCCCGGCTTCAAGGTCGAGGTGCTGGACGACGGCGGCCTGCCGGTGCCGCCGAACGAGAAGGGCAACATCTGTCTGAAGCTGCCGCTGCCGCCCGGCTGTCTGTCGACCCTGTGGAACGACGAAGAGGGCTACCGCAACAGCTACCTGAAGGCTTTCGAGGGCTACTACCACACGGCCGACGGCGGCTACCTGGACGAGGACGGCTACCTCTTCGTGATGGGCCGCACCGACGATGTGATCAACGTGGCCGGGCACCGGCTCTCCACCGGCGAGATGGAGGAGCTGATCGGCGGCCACGCCGCGGTGGCCGAGTGCGCGGTGGTGGGCATCGACGATGAGCTGAAGGGGCAGATCCCCATCGGCCTGGTCGTCCTGAAGGACGGTGTCAAGACGGCGGACAATGTCGTCGAGGACGAACTCGTGGCGCTGATCCGCGCCGAGATCGGCGCCGTGGCTGCTTTCCGCAAGGCCATCGTGGTGCCGCGGCTGCCCAAGACGCGGTCGGGCAAGATCCTGCGCAAAACCATCCGTCGGCTGGCGGTCGAAGAACAGATCATCACCCCGCCGACCATCGACGATCCGTCGATCATCGCCGAGATCCGCTCGGCGCTGCGCCGCCATCGGGTGGGCCAGTACGCGCGGCTGCCGCTGGGGGACGAGGACGCGGAGGGGATCTAGGCCCCAGGCCCGATCCGTCGGCTCGCCGCGTGCGAGCCGATTGACAATGGGTCGCCGGAAATGGTACCAAGGATGTCTGCAATTTGAAAAGCGCACCATGTGGCAAAGGAAACACCGGCGAAAGGCAGACCGAACCGATCAGGACAGAACCGGATTTTCACCCTGACCGTGGAGGCGGGAATGAACACAGCCAAGGAATACTGGAAAGCGAACCTGCGGCTGGTGGCGCTGTGCATCGCCATCTGGTTCGTGGTTTCGTTCGGGTTCGGCATCCTGCTGGCCGAACAGCTGAACTCCGTGCGCCTGGGCGGTTACAAGCTGGGCTTCTGGTTCGCCCAGCAGGGCTCCATGTACACGTTCGTGGCTCTGATCTTCTTCTACGCGTACCGGATGAGCATCCTCGACCGCAAGTTCGGGGTCCGCGAGGACTGATGCCGACCTGACCCGGGCCTGACCGCCCCGCGGCGGGTCCCAGCGCCAGAAAGAAAAGGAGCCTGAGACATGGACCTCAAAACAACGACCTTCATCGTGGTCGGCATCACTTTCGTCATCTACATCTGGATTGCCCTCCGCACCCGCGCCAAGACCACTTCCGAATTCTACGTTGCCGGCGGCGGCGTCCACCCGGTTCTCAATGGCATGGCCACGGGCGCGGACTGGATGTCCGCGGCGTCGTTCATCTCGATGGCTGGCATCATTTCGTTCAGCGGTTTCGGGGCCTCGGCCTACCTGATGGGATGGACGGGAGGTTACGTGCTCCTGGCGATGCTCCTGGCTCCCTATCTCCGCAAGTACGGGAAGTTCACGGTGCCCGAGTTCATCGGCGATCGCTTCTATTCCAAGACCGCGCGCGGCGTGGCCGTCATCTGCCTTATCGTGGCTTCGTTGACCTATGTGATCGGCCAGATGAAGGGCGTGGGCGTGGCCTTCTCCCGCTTTCTCGAGGTGTCATACGACACCGGCGTGTACGTGGGCATGGGCATCGTGTTCGTCTACGCGGTGCTCGGCGGCATGAAGGGTATCACCTACACGCAGATCGCTCAGTACATCATCCTGATCTTCGCCTACACCATCCCGGCGATCTTCATTTCGCTGCAGTTGACCGGCAACCCCATCCCGCAGCTGGGTCTGGGCGCGTCGTTGTCCGATGGCGGTGGTTTCCTGCTCGATAAGCTGGATCTGATCTGCAAGGACTTGGGCTTCGCGCAGTACACGACCCAGCGCGGGTCGCTGATCGACATGTTCCTGCTGACGATGACGCTGATGGTCGGCACCGCCGGCCTGCCGCACGTGATCACGCGCTTTTTCACCGTCCCGAAAGTGCGCGACGCGCGCTCGTCGGCCGGTTGGGCGCTGGTCTTCATCGCCATCCTCTACACCACGGCCCCGGCTGTGGCGGCCATGGCCCGCCTGAACCTGATGCGCACCATCCAGACCGGACCAGTGGGCGCCGCCGACGGCAATCTCGCCTACAGTTCGGCTCCCTCCTGGTTCACGAACTGGGAGAAGACCGGCCTGTTGAAGTACGAGGACAAGAACAAGGACGGCCGCATCCAGTACTACGGCAAGGGCATGGACGCCAAGGCCGCCGAGTTCGGTTGGAACGGCAACGAAATGGTCACCGTCGACAACGACATCATGGTGCTGGCCAACCCCGAGATCGCGAAGTTGCCCAACTGGGTCATCGCGCTGGTCGCCGCAGGTGGCATCGCGGCGGCGCTCTCGACCGCGGCGGGCCTGCTTCTGGCCATGTCGTCGGCCGTTTCGCATGACCTGCTCAAGGGCATGTTCATGCCGAACATCACGGAGAAGAACGAGTTGATGGCCGGGCGCTTCGCCATGGCGGGCGCCATCCTGGTGGCCGGCTTCCTGGGGCTGAATCCACCGGGCTTTGCCGCCCAGGTGGTGGCCCTGGCCTTCGGCCTGGCGGCCTCATCCATCTTCCCGGCGATCATGATGGGCATCTTCAACCGCCGGATGAACAAGGAAGGCGCCATCGCCGGCATGATCGTCGGCCTGGTCGTCACCCTGCTCTACATCTTCTGGTACAAGGGCTTCTTCTTCATCAAGGGCACGAACCTGGCGCCGGATGATGCGCAGCACTGGCTGTTCGGTATCTCGCCGGGCTCGTTCGGCGCGGTGGCGGCGCTGCTCAACTTCCTCGTGGCCTGGGCTGTGTCGAAGGTGACGGCGCCGCCGCCGGATCACATCCAGCACCTGGTCGAGGATATCCGCGTGCCGCAGGGCGCGAAGGGGCCGGTCGCCGGTCACTAGTCCCCGCTGCGGTGTGAAGGAACGGGCCGTCGGTCACCTGGGGTGGCCGGCGGCCCGTTGCGCGTCACGTCAGCGGGCCAGCGTCACGGTCACCTCGGCGCCGTCTTCGCCGTCGACGGTCACCCAGTCGCTGCCCGCGTTGGCGAAGTCGGAATGGAGCGCCCACACGCGCACCCGGCGCGTGACGGCTTCGTTGCCCAGGAAACCGTCGAAGACGTGCCCGAACGGCAGGCAGTCCTGCGCCAGTTGGAACCGCCCGCGCTGGTCGGTGGTCGCCTGCGCGGCCACGCGCGTGCCCGCGGGCAGGTCGGCGTAGCCCAGCCACGACATCACGGCGGTGGATTGCGTGTGGCCCGCGGCCGAGACGACATGCGTCCGGTAGACGCCGTCCGGCACGACCCGGTCGAGATCATCCCGCCCGTTCCAGACGAACATGAACTCGCCGGCGGGCAGGTCCCCGTTCGCGAGCAGCCGCACCGTGTCGCCGTCGCAGAAGGAAGCGATCCAGACGGAGACGGGACCCGCTTCCTGGTGCGTGTAGCGGATGGCGAGTTGCGGCTTGTCGGGCAGGGGCGCCGATTCGTGCTCCAGCATGATCGCGGCGCCGGCCACGGGCCGCCCTTCAGCGTCTAGGACAACGCCACGGATGGCGTCGTCGCTGCGGGGCGGCGTGGCACTGTCGGAGCAGGCGCCCAGCAGCACGAGGGCGGCCAGGGCAGGGATCCGGATCTTCGGCATCATCCAGGCTCTCCCGGGTTTGGGGCCGTTGCCGGCATCATCATACGCCTGCGGCTGCGGAAGCGGGAGTCCCGTCCGGGTGCGGAACCGGCCGAAAATGCGACAAGAAATCACCTATATGTGGTATCATCTTCGGGTGACATGTCGCCGCCTGTGCGCGACAGCCATCACTGGCCTCCACGATCCCCGGGAGCACCCATGCGCAAAGACAAGGTGATGTTGTTGCGTGCCTTCTGCTTAACGGCGATGGCGCTTGCGGCGCCGCTGGTGGCCGCCGGTGCCCGCGCCGCGATCGCCGACAACGTCGACACGGCCGTGCTCACGCTGCCCGAACCCCTCGCGTCCAACGCAGGCAATTACGGCACGTGGGGTTTCGCCTCGTTCACGCCGCGGCTCTACCTCGCGCCGGCGACGGCCACGCGCGCCTGGGTGGGCTGGACCGACAACGGCGGCGACGGCCACGTCAGCCGCGTCGACGGCGGCGTGGTGGTGGCCACCCACGACTTCAACGGCACGCCGGTCGCCGGGCTGGTGGCCCACGGCGCCGACGACTATGCGGTGCTCGTGCGCGACCCGGCCGCCAATGTCGCGCGGTTGCTCCGCCGGACGGCCGCCGGCGCCACGGTGTGGTCGACCCCGCTGACCAACGCCTTGGCTGGGCCGAGCGACGATCTCGGCGACTCGCGCCTGGCCTACGGCAATGGCGTCTACGCCGCGCGCTTCACGGTGCTGGGTGTAGGCGGGATCTTCGACGGCCACTACGGCGACCAGGGGACCTTCGTCAACGACAGCGGCGTCATCCAGGCCGGCGGCTGGACATGGGGGCCTTCGCACAGCATGGCGCAACTGGTCGGCTACCACGACGGCGCCGGGCAGATGCTCACGCTGGCGGTCAGCGACTGCTATCCCGACAAGGGCATCGTGGCCGGCACGAACCAGATGCTGTACCTGGCCGATGCCGATTGCTCCGGAAAAGTCGCCGTGAACCTGGGGCAGATGGCGACGAGCCCCACCGGCTGGCTGGTGCTGTTCAACGGCCGGACGACATCGCTCTACGCGGGGCAGGGCATCGGCCTGCTGAGCCTGGACAATGCGCTTGCGCCCACCGTCACCTGGCTGACGGCGACCACGGGCGTGAACGAGCGCGATCCGGTCATGGCCCGGCTGGGCACCACCGCCGCCGCCGACCGCTACCTGATCGGGTGGCGGGACATCGGGGCCGCGCAGCACTACCTGGCGGTCATGGACGAACAGGGAACGATCGTGGAAGGGCCCGAGTCCGTCACCGCCGCCGGTCTGGGCTGGGGCAACCGCGACGACTCGTTCCGCTCGTCGCCTGATGGCGGCGTCTGGTGGCTGGAAGGCCAGGGTGGAGCTTCGACCCTCGAACTGCACACCTACGCGACGTATGCTTCCGCGGTGCCGGGTGTCGAGGCGGCGTCCGCGGAGCTCCGGCAGAACGTGCCGAATCCGTTCAATCCGGCCACCACGATCGCCTTCGACCTGGCGCGGTCCGGCGCGGTCTCGCTTGTGGTCCACGATGTCGCGGGCAAGGTCGTGCGCGCGCTGCTGACGGACGAAGTGAAGTCTGCCGGACGCCACGAAATCGTCTGGAACGGACGGGACGAACAGGGCCGGGCGATGCCGGCGGGCGTGTACGTGGGCAGGCTCCAGAGCGCCGGCGCGGCGTCCAGCGTACGCATGACCCTGTTGAAGTGACGCCGCGGCCGGACGAAGGGCAGCGGTGCGTGATCACCCCAGCATGTTCGTCCGGTACCGTTGCGCCACGGCGCTCTGCATTTCCCGGATCGCCCCGAACGCATCCTTCAGATGCCGGCGCTGCAGCGACGACAGCGCCTTGACGTTCACGTCGTTGTCCGGCGCGCCGCCGCCGGCCAGCGTGTCGAGCTGTTCGCGCAGCCGCATCTGCAGCAGGAACCGGTAGGTCTCGATCAGGGTCTGGCCCAGATCGCGGCTGACGACGCCGGCTTCGATCGCCGCTTCCAGCCGCTCGCGCGTCGGACGCGCCCGCACCCCCGCCTCCAGTCCGTAGACGCGCGCGGCGGCCACGATGGGCGCGATGCCGCGCTTCTTCAGGTCGACCTTGTCGTCGGTGGCCTGGATCTGCTGGAACAGACCCAGCGGCGGCTTGAACCGCAGCGACACGCGCGCCAGATGCGCCATGAAGAGCTGGTTGCCCGCCGCGCCGGCCACCAGGTCCTCGAGCGGGGCGACCTCCAGCGCGCCGGCCACCGCGCGGAAATCGAAGAAGATCGACGAGACCATCAGGTTGTCGGGTGTGGGCTCGAGGATCCAGCCGCGCACCGTCTCTTCCCAGGCGGCCAGCGGCTTGTTCCAGTTGGTGGCCATGCAGCCGCCGGGGCAGGGCGGGAAGCCGGCGCGCACCAGGTCTTCGACCACGCGCGCGGCCAGACCCGCGAAGTAGTCCTTCGCGCCGCCCGTGTCCTCCGCGTAGACCAGCGCGTTGTCCTGATCGGTGAGCAGGGCCTGCTCCATGCGGCCTTCGGAGCCGAAGACCAGCCAGGCGTAGGCGCAGGGCGGCGGGCCCAGGTCCGCTTCGGCCAGCTTGCACAGCCGGCGGATCAGCGCGTCGTTCAGGCTGGAGAACACGCGGCCGATCTGCCCCACCTTCAGGCCGCCGCGGAACAGGCGTTCGACCATCGCGGCGGCGTCGCGGCCGTAGGTGGCCAGCGATTCGGCGCGGTCCAGATGATCCAGCCGCCGCATCAGGTACAGCGGGTTGGTGGTCTGACGGCGCAGCAGGTCGGTCGCGGTCAGCACGCCGATGATGGCGCCGTCGCGTTCGACGGGCAGGTGGTGGATGCGCTCTTCCAGCATGTAGAGAAGCGCGCCGTGCACGGGCGTATCGGCCGTCAGGGTCTTGAGCGGCCGCGTCATCACCCGCGCGACAGGCGTGTCGGGACCCAGCCCCTCGGCCAGAACCTTCACCTGGAAGTCGTGGTCGGTGACGATGCCCGGCGGATCGGTGTCGCCCTGTCCCTCGACCAGCGCGAAGTCGTCGCGCGCGTCGCGCATGGCGCGCGCGGTCTCGGCCACCGTCGCCTCGAAGCGCACGCGCACCGGCGGGCGCAGTTCGAGATCGCCCAGTTCGGTGGTCAGTTCGCCGCCCAGGGCCGTGACGCCGTTGCCGGTGACCCGCTGCAGGCGCTCGCCCAGGCTGTGCAGGAAGAACTCGGCGAAGGCGGCGTTGGCCAGCATCTCGCGGAAGACGGCGGCCGGCACGCAATGGACCAGCACCTCGCCCAGGGCGATCACGTCGAAGGCAGGGGCGGCCCGGTTGATGATGGAGGGGTAGCCGAAACAGTCGCCTTCTTCCAGGACCTGCAGCTCCTCGCCGTCGCGCATCAGGCGCACCTGACCGGCGGCCAGCAGGTAGAGGAACTCGCTCTGGGCGCCGTCCTGCGCCAGGATGCGCGCGCCGTCGGCGCAGGTGCGTGCCGAGGCCGTGGCGTTGATGCGTTCCCGTTCGCCGTCGGACAGCAGCGTGAACGGGTGCTGATCGCGCATGAAGTCCAGGACACGGGCAATCATCGCGGTCTCCTTGTCAGAGCAGCTGCGAAAGCAGCGTCCGCGCCGGCGCCACGACCGGCTCGCGGCTCGTGAAGACATCAGTATCCACGAACGGAAGGTCGGCGACCACCTGGATCGCATGCGGGGCCCCGGTCCGCTTCTGGAAATAGGCGAGCGCGGGGGATGGCGCTGTCTCCGTCGGCCCGATCCCGAGCAGGCACCACGGCCGGCCGTCGCGCACGACCACGAAGTCGACTCCGCGGCCCTGCCGATCGCGGAGGTAGCGCAGCTCGAAGGTGCCGAAGCCCAGGTCGGTCCAGCCTTCCACGGCTTTCAGGAGGTGGCAGGCGCACATCGTCTCGAAACGTCTGCCTGGATCACTGAGACCCGACCAGTCGCGCAGGTACCAGCGCGGCTCCTTGCGCAGGGCCGCCGGCAGTCCCTGATGCCAGGGCCGCACCAGGAAACCGTGATGCAGCGTCTCCAGCGTGGCGACCCAGGACCGCGCGGTGTTCTCGCTGACGCGCACCGCACGGGCCAGGGCGCTGAACACGAGCGGTTCGCCCGAAAGACCGGACAGCAGCCGCTCGAGCGCTTCCAGCTGGTCGAGTTCCTGGATGCGCGTCAGGTCGCGGGCATCTTCACGCAGCAGTTGCGCGCGCCGCGCGTCCCGCCACCGGACGCTGAAGGATCGGCTGCGCCGCGTGAACGGCTCGGGAAAGCCGCCGTGTTCCCACAGCGCGCGCCAGTCGGCGTCGCTCACCGGCAGGGGAGGCCGCACCGGCGCGTCCGGCGGCCACGGCTGCGTCAGTTCGGCCACGCTGAGCGGGTGCATGCGCAGCGGAGCGAGACGGCCTTGCAGGCGTTCGTCGCCCTCCGGGTCCTGGCCCGGGCGCACGGCGCCGGCGACCAGCACGCGGGCCCGGTGCCCGTAGTTGTCGAGGAAGTCCGCCAGGAACGTCCGCCAGCCGCGGTAGCGGGGCAACCCGTCGAAGGTGATGACCGGCGGGTCGCCCGCCAGTGACTGGAGCCCCGCCAGGCGTGCGACGCCGCCCGGACCGCCCAGGATCACGTCGCGGTGGTCTTCGTAGTCCCAATCCAGGTACAGGTCGCCGCGGCCCTCGCAGACAGAGGTTTTGCCGACCTGGCGCGGGCCGCAGAGGAAGACCACCGGGCGGCTTTCCGCCAGTTGGAGGTCGAGGATCGAGGCATAGAGGCGCGGCTGGAGCATGGTCGACATGGTGGCGGCGACCCCCGCGGCGATCAACACCATTCCGCATCCGACTGCGGAATGATCACAGCGAGCGACGTCCCGCGCCGACCGGCCGGCCACCTGAGCGCTTGGAACCCGACCGATGCCGTCCTATGATCGCTCCCGGCAGCCCAGCCACGCTTCCGTCTCCAGTGACCGACCCCCGGGAGCCCGGCGATCCATGCGTGAACCCGCCTACCTGCTGATCAAGCGCTCCCTGGTCTGGGCCGGGGTCTGCGCCGGGGCCGGCGCGGTGGTGCTGTTGCCGGACGTCGTCATGGGCCGGCCGTTGTCGCCGCTGCCGCTGCTGGTGGGTGGGGGCACGTTCTCGGCGGCACTGATCCTGTACTGGCGCGGCTGGCGCGCAGCCGATCGCCTGGGGCGCGGCGTCGAAGGCGTGCGCACGGCGGTGCTGAACCTGGTGGCCGACCGCGACGCGGCGGTTCCGAAAAAAGTCACCGCGGACATGCCGTCCGAGGTCGAGGCCATGCTCGGTTCGCTGGCCCTGTACCAGGACGAGATCACGCGCGAACGCCACGCGCCGGACCGCCGCCTGCTGACGGTGCTCGGCTCGCTGGCCAGCGGCGTCGTGTTGATCACCGACCAGGGCCAGGTCAGCCTGCTCAACAACACCGCACGCGAACTGCTGGGGGCCGAGCGCGCCCGCGTGGGCACCTCGGTGTTCGCCGCGCTCAGCCGCGAGTCCGTATTGGCGGCCATGAACCGCGCGCGCAAGGCCGGTCGCATCATCGAATCGCTCTTCGATCGCCTGGACGGCGCTTCGCTGCAGGGCCGCATCGTCCTGCTGCCGGACGACGAGGGCGCCGTCATCATCTTCCCGCCCGTCGAACTGGAGCTCCATCGCCCCGGCCTCGAATTCGACCTGAAGCTGCACGAAGTGCCGCCGGTCACGGCGCCGCTCGGCCTGGACATGCGGCTGGAGGATCTGCCGGCCATCATCGTCGATACCGAAACGACCGGCCTGGACGTGCTGACCGACCGCGTCGTCTCGCTGGGCGCCGTCTGCGCGCACGGCACACGCATGTTCAAGAGCCGGTTGATGGACGATCTGGTCGACCCCGGCGTGCCCATCCCGCCGGCGTCCACCGCCATTCACGGCATCACCGACCAGATGGTGAAGGGCGCCCGCGCGTTCCCCGAGGTGTGGGCCGACTTCCAGCGACTGGCGACCAACCGCGTCGTCGTGGGCCACAACATCCCGTTCGACCTGACGATCCTGCGCGCCGAATGCGCGCGCCATGGCCGGCCGTGGGAGGATGTGGTCTTCATCGACACGCTGCGGCTGGCATCCCTGTTGAACCCGACGCTCGGCCGGCTGGACCTGGAGAACCTGGCGCAGATCTACCAGATCGACCTGCACGGACGGCACACAGCCCTGGGCGATGCGCTGGTGACGGCGGAACTGTTCTTCCGCATGATCCAGCGCCTGCAGATGCAGGGTTTCGGCACCCTCGGCTCGCTGCTGCGGTTCCACTGCACCGAGCCGGTGGGCATCATCGCCGGGCAGCGCGAGCGCAACTGGATCCACACCCAACCGGAATATCTGCGGCGGGACTGAGGCCGTGGCGGCGGCGTCCCCATTCATGCTAAGCTGTTGACGCACGGGCGCGCGCGTAACCCGCGCGCGTCGAAAGGAGACAGCCATGAAGCGTTGCTTCCTCTTCATTCTGCTGCTACCGACGCTCTGGGCCTCGGCAGCCGCGGCCCAGTTGACGGTCGTCACCGACAAGACCACGTATACGGCGGGCGAGGAAGTGCAGATCGCCATCCGGAACGCCGGGCCGAGCGTGGCGACATTCATCTCCTCCCCGGCCTATTTCATCCGGCACGTCGAGTCGGGCGTATGCATCGAGGGATGCGTGGGGCTGGCCGTGCTCTGGGAGATGTCGGTAGGCGAGATGCTCGACGAATCGTACGACACGAGCCAGGCGCCCGACCTGATCGGTCACCACGAAGTCGTGCTGAATGGAGCGTCGGGGGATCCGGGATCGATTCTCGTCGCCGCCTACGAACTGGTGGCGCCGGTTTCGGACACCGCCTCCACCTGGGGCGGCGTCAAGAGCCTGTTCCGCTGACGGCGGTCGGGTTCAGATCGTCGCGTCCGACAGGATGTCGTCCATCGACTTTCCGGCGTTCTCGTCCTCGTCCGGCACGGCCGACGCGACGGGCTTGCCGTCCGGGTCGATGCTCACCGACAGGAAGTCGGCGACTTCCAGCTTCCGGTTGTCGTTCAGGTCGATCAGGAACTGGTCGTCATGCTCAAGATGGCGGCCGGTCTTGTCGCGCGTGATCCGTACGAGCGGACTGTCCCAGCGCGCGCCGCGGCTGGACACGTAGCCGCGGCTCCCGTCGTTCAGCACGACCTCGCTGCCGGGCGGATACAGGCCGACCGCGCGCACCAGTGCCACCAGGGCGTTGGGGTGGAAGGCCGCGCGGTCCTTCAGGATGATCTCGAAGGCGCGGCGCGGGGGCATGGGGTTCTTGTAGGGGCGCGCGGCGGTCAGCGCCTCGAACACGTCGCAGACCTGGATCAGACCGGCGATGGGGCTGTGCACCGCCCAGGCGGGCATTTGCGGGTAGCCGCCGCCGTCGTGGCGGATATGGTGGCCCCAGGCGCCGGCCACGATCAGCGGGCTGACATCCGTGCGGCCCAGCAGCAGGCGGGCGCCGATGTCGGCGTGCGATTCGGCCAGCTTCCTCTCTTCGGCGTCCAGCTTGCCGGGCTTGTAGAGGATCTCGTCCGGCACCTTCGCCTTGCCCAGGTCATGCAGCAGACCGGCGGTGGCCAGCTCGCCCAGCATGTGTTCGGGCCAACCCATTTCGCGCCCCACCGTCAACGCCAGCGTCGAGACGCGCACCGAGTGCCCGATCGTGTAGCTGTCGTAGTCCGGGTAGCGCATCAGGTTCATGATGTCCATGGTTTCGCGGTCGGCCTTGACGTGCAGCTGCTCGCTCACGGTCTGCGTACGGCTGTAATCGAGGTCCTGGTCGCGGTTCACGGTGGCCTGGTTCGCGGCCACCGTGTCGTACATCGACTGGAAGATGGGCAGCAGCGGCGCCAGGTCCTTCTGGATGGAGCGGCCCATGCCGCCCTCGCCGTCCTCTTCGTCCTCGCTGAAATCGAACTGGATCAGCGACGGGTCGATGGAGGCCAGGTCGAACTGCCCGGTCGGCTGGCCCGCCTCCGCCTGCCGGAAGTGCGGCGTCAGTTCGATCAGGCGGATGCCGCTGGAGCGCATCAGCGCCATCGACTCGTCCAGCGAACCCGTCTTCTCGCGCGTCTCGGACGCCAGGCGGAAGAAGGCCGCAACCTCGTCGGCGGTCACGTGCTGCTGGAACAGGAAGCCGCCGCAGCCCAGCCGCTCCGCGAACTCGATCAGGCTGCGCCCGGCGATCGAGGGTCCCACCAGGAAGCGCCCGTCGCGGATGAATTTCCCGTTGAGAATGCCGAAGAAGAACGCCGTCTCGTTCGACTCCCGCAGGCGCGTGTCCAGCTTGGCGGCGAAATCGCGGCCCATCGACTTCACCTTCGGATGCGCGTCGAAATAGAGGCGCCTCTGGTTGATGCCGCTGGACAGCAGGATGATCAGGTCGCTGAAACTGGTCGCCACGTGGCTACTCCTGCCGCGGCGCGGGGGCGCCGCCATGGACGTGGTTCGTGTCGTCGGGCGCGCCGCCCGGCTGCTGCAGT
>JAIFKS010000099.1 GCA_020049465.1 bacterium
GCCCTGACGCTGGCGCAGAACCACCCGAACCCGTTCAACCCGTCGACGACCATCGGCTTCTCGCTGGCGCGCGAGGGCCGCGTCGAGCTGAGCATCTACGACGCGCGCGGCGCCCTGGTCCGCAAGCTGGTCGACGGTTCCCTTCCGGCGGGCGACCAGCAGGTCGTCTGGAACGGCCGCGACGCCGGCGACCGCCAGGTTGCCGCCGGCGTGTACCTGTACCGCCTCCGGGCGGACGGCCGGGAGATCCAGCGCAAGATGACGCTCGTGAAATGACGCTTGTGAAGTAGGCGCCCACCCGGCGCCGGTACGCGTGAACATGGCGGGCGATCCTCGCGCTTTCGGCGCGGCGGAGAGCCCGCCATGTTCGTTGGCGCCGGCCCCATTTCGCTGCTGTGCAGGTCCATCCAGACGGCTGAAATCCGGCGGCGATGGTGCTATCTTCCCTGCTTCCGACCGATGCGGTCACCCGGGAAAGGACCTGCCGTGAAGCCGATCGCCATTTCCGTCGCCCTGCTGGTGTGCAGCAACGTCTTCATGACCTTCGCCTGGTACGCGCACCTGAAGGAGCTGAACCACAAGCCGTGGCTGATCGCGGTGGTCGTCAGCTGGGGCATCGCGCTGCTGGAATACTGCTTCCAGGTCCCGGCCAACCGCATCGGGCACACCGAACTGAGTGTGGGGCACCTGAAGATCATCCAGGAAGTGGTCACGCTGACCGTGTTCGTGCCGTTCTCGGTGTGGTACCTGCGCGAACCCCTCAAACTCGACTACCTCTGGGCCGGCCTGTGCCTGATGGGGGCCGTGTTCTTCATGTTCCGGAGCAAACTGATGGGGGCGTGAGCGCCGACTTGCGCCGGACGCCCGGCAGGGGCCATCATGGGCCGGCCGCGGGCGTGGACCTCCAACCAGCCGTCAGGTGACCGTGACCGTGCATCGGCAACGTCGACATCGTCGGGCCTGGGGATTGGCGGCAATCCTGTTCTATGTCTGTGGCGCCCTCGGGTCCGCGTCCGGCGCGGTCGCCGACCTGTGCCGCGACGGTGGCGCACCGGGCGCGCGCGGCGCCTGCGGTTGCGCCGAAGGAGCCTCCTGTTGCGGCGCCGCCTGCTGCGCGCCGGCTCCGCAGACGCCATCCTGCTGCCTGCCCGAAGGCGCCGGGCCGCTGGACTGTTGCGAGACAGAGGCCGAGGCCGCCCCGCCGCCCGCTCACCTGCCGGTGCTGACCTCCGGTTGCACCTGCGGGCAGCGTCATCCCCAATCGAGCCCCGTGCACGTGTACGACGCCCATCTGCCCTCCGCCGTCCGCGCGGGCATCTGTCCGCCGCTCGTCACGCACCGGCGGGCCGCGTGGAGCGCACAGGCCTCCTGTTGGCGGCCTGAACCCCGCGATCGCGTTCCGAAAGCTCCCGACCCCTCCGTGTGATCCTTCGTTTCACATGAATTGCGCCGGCGCAAGTCGACCGCCGAAAGCGCGGCGTGCGCGCGCGTCCGGCCCGCGGACCCAAGGGAGCCATGCCCATGTTTCGTCATCCATTCCACCGATCGGCGCTGCCGGCGCTGATCCTGCTGCCGCTTCTGGCCGGCGCCACCCAGGCGGCTCCGGCTTCGCGCGCCGCACCGGTGCCCGCGCGCGTGGCGACGACGGACACGGTCGTCGTCGTCGGCCAGCGGCCGCTCGCGGCCTTCGAGTCCAAGGTCGTCACGCCGGGTCAGGATCTGGCCGCGGTGCTGCAGGCCACGCCCTTCGTGATGGTCACCCGCGGCGCCGCCGGCGTCAGCGACCTGTACGCCGACGGCTTCCGGCGCCACGACCTGACCGTGACCGTCGACGGTGAGCGCTGCGACACGGCCTGCCCGAACCGCATGGACACGCGGCTGGGGCAGATCGATCTCCTGGAGATCAGCGACGTTGGCCTGTCGCGCGACGGCTCTTCTCTCCAGTCGGGGCTGGGCGGCTCGGTGAGTCTGCACCGGCGGTTGCCGGGCTCCGCCTGGCGCGCCGAAGGGCGGGCCGAGGGTCTGGCCGGCCACGCCGAAAGCGTCGACGGTTCGTTCGCCGTCGAAGGCCGCGGCCTGCGGCTGGCTACGCGCTGGCGGCAGATCGAAGCCTATACCGACGCCGACGGGCGCACCTTCGCCGACCTGTACGGTTTCGCGCGGACGCCGGCGTCGGCGATCCGCGAGGTTCGCGTGCAGGCGAAGCTGAAGCACGGCGACCTGCGGGCCAGCCACGAGCGTTCGCGCGACCTGCTGTTCCCGTACCTGTTGATGGACGAGCGCGAGAACGACCACTTCGAGGTCTCCGGTTCGTGGCGCGGCCATCGCGTGTACCTGAACCGGACCGAGCACCTGATGGACAACGCCCTGCGCACCGCCGCGGCCATGACGCGGATGACGACCGACGCCGAGAACACCATGTTCGGGGTCGTCGGTGACCGGTACGAGTTCTACGCGCGCCGCTGGGACGCCCGGAACGACATCGTGCCCGCGGCGAACCCGATGGCCGCCACCCGCAGCCATATGCTGCCGGATGTCCGGCGCCTGGGTCTGAGCGTGCGACACGAGCTGGGCGCGGCCGGCCAGCCCTGGCTGGTGGCCCGACTCGGTCTGGTGCGCACGAAGGCGCACGATGAAGCGCAGGCGCCCATGTTCCTGCGCGTGCACGGCGATGCCGAACTCGAAAAGTGGTCGGTGCCCTTCGGGGTGACCGTCAGCCGGTCGCGGCTGTGGAGCGGCCTGGCCTGGTCGGCCGCCGCGGAGCTCGCCGCCGACGCGCCCGGCCTCGAGCAGCAGTTCATCGTCGTCGACAAGCCGGGGACGACGCCCGACTGGGTCGGCAATCCCGGACTGAGCGATCCGCTGCGCGGCACCCTGCGCCTGACGGCGGCATCCGGCCGCGTGCGTGCCGAGGTGTTCGGCACCCGCGTGCGCGACTATCCGAACCTCGTCCGTCGCCTGGTCGCCGGCGCGCCGGTCCAGACCTACGACGGGGTCCAGGTGCTGCTGGCCGGCGCCACCGTGCGCGCGGCGTGGCGGCTGGCCGATGCCGGCGTCACCTGGAACTGGGGCGAACAGACGGACAACGACACGCCGCTCTCGGAAATACAGCCGGTGATGGTGGATGTGGGCCTGCGCACGCCCGAGTGGAAGGGTTGCCGGGGACACCTGATGTATCGGCACGCCGCCGGCCAGGGCCGCGTCGATCCGGCCCAGGACGAGGAGCCGACCGGCGCCTGGAACCGGCTGGACCTGGGCGTGGTGATGGCCTGGGACGGCGTCCGCTACGCGCTGGCTCTGGACAATGCCACCAACGCGCTGCACACCCAGCATCTGTCGTACCAGCGGAATCCGTTCGCGGCCGGCACGCGGGTGTACGAACCGGGCCGGACCGCGCGCCTGAGCGCCTCGTTCGAGTTCTAGGCGCCCGGGTCGATTGGTCGAGCGTCGCCGCCCGCCCGAAGGGCGGCGACGCGGGCCTTTGCGGCGCGCTCCGCTTTTGCCCACCGAGTGCTCCGCTTGCCCGCCGCGCCGCATGATGGTAGCTTCCGGGCCGCGCGCCGCCTCGGCGCCCGCCGCGCCTGCGAACGCTCCACCCCGCATCCGGGACGCCGCCATGAACCTGGCCCGCCGCTACCTGTCGTTCATCAAGTTCGAGCACACCGTGTTCGCGCTGCCGTTCGCGCTCATCGCGCTGCTGGTGGCCGCCGACGGGCGGCCGGCGCCGCGCACGCTGCTGTGGGTGCTGGTGGCGATGGTCGGCGCCCGCAGCGCGGCGATGGCGTTCAACCGCCTGGCCGATCGCGCACTCGACGCGGCCAACCCCCGCACCGCCGACCGCCATCTGCCCCAGGGTTCGGTGTCGGTGGCCGGCGCGGCCGTGTTCACGGCGGCGGCCTCCGCGCTGCTGGTCGTGGCGGCCTGGCAGCTGAACCCGCTCTGCCTGGCGCTCAGCCCGGTCGCCCTGCTGGTGACGCTCGGCTACTCCTACACGAAACGCTTCACGCCGCTGTCGCACCTGGTGCTGGGGCTGGGGCTGGGCATCGCGCCGGTGGGCGCCTGGCTGGCGGTCACCGGTTCGTTCGCGCCGTTTCCGTTGTGGCTGTCGGCCGCGGTCATGTTCTGGGTGGCCGGCTTCGACACCATCTACGCCTGCCAGGACGTGGACCACGACCGGCGGGTGGGGCTGCACTCGCTGGCCTCGCGCCTGGGAACGCGCCGTGCGCTGATGCTGTCGCGCGTGTTCCATGTGCTGGCCATCGCCTGCATGGCGGCCGCCTTCCGCCGCGCTGAACTGCTGGGGCCGGTTTCACTGGCAGGCGTGCTGATCATGACGGGACTGCTGGCCTGGGAGCAGGCGCTGGTGCGCGGGGGCGATCTGCGGCGATTGAACCGGGCCTTTTTCGAGATCAACTCGTGGGTGGGGATGGTGCTGCTGGCGGTGGTCGCGGTCGACATCTGGCTGGTCTGAGCGCGGCAGCGCTGGCGACCCCGCGCAGGTCCTGCTTGATTGTCCGGACCTTTCACCCCCAGAATGAATTCTTGTCGTCGGAATGCCTCCGCGGCGGGAACGGATCGGCCGACCGGGGAGCGCATGGACAGGCAGTACTCCTCACTGAGCGAAGTCAACCAGAGCGTCGTGCTGCCGCCCGGCGGGGCGAAGTGGCGGCGCCTGCTGGCCTTCCTGGGGCCTGCCTACCTGGTCAGCGTCGGCTACATGGACCCGGGCAACTGGGCCACCGACATCGCCGGCGGCAGCGCCTTCGGCTACAAGCTCATCTGGGTGCTTTTGATGAGCAACCTCATGGCGCTGCTGCTGCAGAGTCTGAGCAGCCGCCTGGGCATCGTGCGCGGCCTGGACCTGGCGCAGGCCTCGCGGCTCACCTACCCGCGCTTCATCAACCTGCCCCTGTACTTCCTGGCCGAGATCGCGATCGCCGCCTGTGACCTGGCCGAGGTCATCGGCATGGCCATCGGCCTGCATCTGTTGTTCGGGCTTTCGCTGCTGAACGGCGTGCTGATTACCGCGCTGGACACCTTCCTGATCCTGTTCCTCATGCAGAAGGGCATGCGGATCATGGAGGTGTTCATCATCTCGATGGTGTCGATCATCGGGCTGTCGTTCCTGGCGCAGATGGTGATCGTGCGGCCCGACGCGGCCGAGGTGGCGAAGGGATTCCTGCCGACGAGCCTGTCCGGATCGGCGCTGTACATCGCCATCGGCATCATCGGGGCCACGGTCATGCCCCACAACCTGTACCTGCATTCGGCGCTGGTGCAGACCAGGAAGATCGAGCGCACGTCCAAGGGCATCCGCGAAGCGCTGCGCTACAACATGATCGACACCACGGTGGCGCTGAACGTGGCCTTCCTGGTCAACGCCGCCATCCTGATCCTGGCCGCGAGCGCCTTCCACACCAAGGGCTTCACCGCGGTGGCCGAGATCGAGGACGCCCATCAACTGTTGCGCGGCCTGTTCGGCGACCTGGCGCCGACGTTGTTCGCCATCGCGCTGATCGGCGCCGGGCAGAGCAGCACCGTGACCGGCACGCTGGCCGGGCAGATCGTCATGGAGGGCTACCTCAACCTGCGCGTGCGGCCGTGGCTGCGGCGGCTGATGACGCGGCTCATCGCCATCCTGCCGGCGCTGATCGCCATCATCTACTTCGGCGAAGGCTCGCTGGGCGCGCTTCTGGTGCTCAGCCAGGTGGTGCTCAGTCTGCAACTGGGCTTCGCGGTGGTGCCGCTGCTGCACCTGTGCGCCGACCGCCGGAACATGAACGAGTTCACCGTCAGCCGGACCATCCAGGTGCTGGGCTGGATCTGCGCGGCGGTGATCATTGGGCTCAACGGGCGGCTGGTGGCGAGCGAGATCAGTGGCTGGCTGGCCGCCGGCGGCGGCACGGCTACCTTCACCCGCTGGGTGGTGGTGCCCCTGGCCGGGGCGTTCGCGCTGCTGCTGGGCTACATCACGCTGGCGCCGCTGGTCGGCGTGGTCCGCAAACGGAGGCCGACCCTGATGCACGAAACGGTGCCGCTGCTGGCGCGCCCGCGTGAGATGGCGCGGCGGCGCGTGTGCGTGACGGTGGACTTCTCGGCCACCGACCAGCTCGCGATCGATGCCGCCCTGGCGCACGGCGGCAAGGAAGCGCAGTACGTGCTGATCCATGTCGTGGAGAGCGCCGTGGCCAACTACATCGGCCGGCAGAGCCATGACTACGAGACCCTCAGCGACACCGCCAACCTCGAAGCCTACGCGGCGCAACTGGCGAACATGGGTTACGAGGCGTCGTTCCGCGTCGGCTACGGCGGCGTGGTCAAGGCCATCGCCGAACTGGTCAACGCCAGCGAGGCCGACCTGCTGGTCATGGGCGCCCACGGCCACCGCGGGCTTAAGGACCTGATCCTGGGCGCCACGGTCGATTCGGTGCGGCACCACGTGAAGGTGCCGGTGCTCATCGTGCAGTAGCGGATAGGCTTCCCGCTGGCGGGGCCGGCCGGAAAGGCGACGGGCCGCCTTCGTGCAGAAGGCGGCCCGTGCGTTTTCCGGCTGTCCGGCGGCGAACAGGGCTCAGGGCAGCCGGCTGTGCGTCCCGTCACAGTACGGCGCGTTGCCCGTGTGCTTGCACTGGCAGATGGCGACGGTCTTCGCTTCGGCCATCTCGAAGACGACCGGGCGGAACTCCGAGCCGGCGTGGGCGCCGTCGCAGAACGGCTGTTTCGCGGACTGGCCGCAGCTGCAGTAGGCGTGACGTCCGGCCGCCAGTTCGATGACGGCGGGGCGGCGGGCGGCGATCTTCGGTTCGCTCATGCGTAGGGGTCCTTTCCCGGCGGCCGGCGATGGGCGCCGGATTCAATCATCGGTGAAATCATCGGCGACAAGCTAGCTGAACTGCCGGGGACGGCAACATCGCGATGCTCGCGCCAGCCAGAGTCCGGCCATCAGGTGTGACCGCGAATCCCGGCCTCCCGGAACGGAAACGAGGGGTCTCCTTGCGGAAACCCCTCGTTTGTCCACAGATCCGGCCGCGGGCTAGAGCTTGACGCCCAGCAACTCGGCCAGTTCCCCGACGATCCGATCGAACCGCGCCAGCGCCGCGTTGATCGCATCGGGCTGCGTCAGGTCCACGCCCGCCTCTTTCAGCAGGTCCAGCGGCGGCTGCGCGCAGCCACCGGACAGCATCTTCAGATAGCCGTCGACCGCGGGCTGGCCGCGCAGCTTCACGTCCTCGGCGATGGCGATGCCGCAACTGAGGCCCGTCGCGTAGCTGTACACGTAGTACTTGTAGTAGAAGTGGGGGATGTAGGCCCACTCCATGCCGTCGTTGGCATTCACGGTGAAGCCCGGGCCGTAGTAGCGCTGCACCAGGCCGCGGTAGGTGTCGTCCAGCAGCGTCGCGGTGACAGGCGTTCCCGCTTCCACGTACCCGTGCACGACCTTCTCGAACTCGCTGAACAGGGTCTGGCGGTAGATCGTCGTGCGGATGGTCTCCAGCTCGGCGGCCAGGATCCCGATCTTGGCTT
>JAIFKS010000111.1 GCA_020049465.1 bacterium
CTCCACGACCTCGGTCATCAGGGTTACGGCTTCGGCGAACTTCTCCCCGTAGTACAGCGACATCGCGAGATAGGCCTTCGCCTTCAGGACGTCGTCCGCCACCGGATCGCGGACGCGCCCGTACCCGGCAATGGCAGCTTCGCACAGTTCGGCGGATTCCTTGAGCTTGCCGACGCGGGTGAGCAGGTCGGACAGATCGACCATCGCCCCCAGCGTCACCTCATGGTCGGGGCCGAGGTCGCGGCCTGCGGCGTCGATCACCGCGCGCAGCTGCGCCTCGGACTCGGCGTGCATCCCGGCGCGGGCAAAGGTGACCCCCAGTTGGCGGCGGGTCGCCAGTGTGGTCGCGTCGTCCGGGCCCAGCAGCGCGGTCTGCAGCGAATCGGCGCGCTCGAAATGCAGGATCGCTTCGGGGAACTTGCCCAGGGCTGTGTAGGTGATGCCCAGCGTGCGGCGGATCGCGGCCTCGACCTCGGGCTGGCCCGCCAGTTCGGCCTGCGTGCGCCGGGCTGTGTTGGCCAGGATCTCCTCGAGCAGCTTCGTGTCGCGGCCGCGGGCGGTGGCCGGGGTGATGCCGCCCAGCATCGACTGCAGGAACTCGGTCGTCTTCTCCGCCTTCGCCGCCTGCACGGCGGTGCGGTCCCGCTCGCGGGCCAGGCGGCCGGCCTGCACCGTCATGCTCGCGGCCAGCACCGCCAGCATCAGCACCAGCGCGGCGCCCGCGGCGAACGTGCGGCGGTTGCGCCGCACCAGTTTGCCCAGCCGGTACGAGGCGCTGGGCGGCCCGGCCGTCACCGGTTCGTTCTTCAGGTGGCGCCGGATGTCGGCCGCCAGGCCGTTGGCCGTCTCGTAGCGGCGGTCGCGCTCCTTTTCCATCGCCTTCATCGTGATCCAGTCCAGGTCGCCGCGCAGTTCGCTCTGCAGCCGGCCGGGCGCCGTGCCGTGGTGCTGGGCCACCAGCGTCGTCCGTTCGCCGAGGCTGCCGAACCGCGTGCTCGGCCGCGGGGGATCCTGCTCGCAGATGATCTTCCGGATGGCCTCCTGGCCGGCCTTGCGCAGTTCGCGCGACTCGAAGGGCAGCGCGCCGGACAGCAGTTCGTAGAGCACGACGCCCAGCGCGTAGACGTCGGCCCGCGTGTCGATGTCGTCGTCGGCCAGCGAGGCCTGCTCGGGGCTCATGTACTCGGGCGTGCCCATGAACTGGCCCATCTCGGTCATCATCGTCATCTCGGTCAGGCGCTGGTCGGTGGCCTTGGCCACGCCGAAGTCGATGATCTTCGGCAGCGGGCGGCCGTCGAATTCGGCCACCAGGATGTTCGAAGGCTTCAGGTCGCGGTGGATGACCGCCTTCTGGTGCGCGTGCTGCACGCCTTCGCACACGCGCACGAACAGCTCGAGCCGCTCGCGCGTGCCCAGGTTGCGGCGGTTGCAGTAGACGGAAATGGGCTCGCCCTCGACGTACTCCATGGCGAAGTAGGGGCGGCCCAGGGCGGTGGCGCCGGCGTCGTACACGCGCGCGATGCAGGGGTGGTCCATCAGGGCCAGCGCCCGGCGCTCGGCGTCGAAGCGCGCGACCACCGCGCGGGTGTCCATGCCCTGCTTGATGACCTTCAGGGCGACCCGGCGGCGGATGGGTTCGGTCTGCTCGGCCTCGAACACGTCGCCCATGCCGCCCTGGCCGATGCGGCGCACCAGGCGGTAGGGGCCGATGACGGCGCCGATGTCCTCGTCGGCGCGGGCGTTGGTGTCCGGTGAACCCATGTGGAGGGTCTGTTCGTCGCCGGGGCCAATGGGCAGGGTGCGGTCGTCGTCCACCGGGAGCTCTCCTTGGCGGCTGATCTCGAATAAGGGCGGGAAGGATCGTCACCATGATAATTGAGGTCCGCCGGGCGGCCAGCGGCGGCCGGCCTTGCGGTTCACCGCATCCGGTTCATCTCATTCCGAGGAACCCCAGCCAGCGGGACCGCTTGACCAGCGGCACCGGGTGTTCCACGAGGTGGACCTCGCCACCGCGGTCGAGCAGGCAGTAGCCCTGCCAGCTCTCGGGAAGCCCGACGTAGCGGGTGCCGTCGCGTTCGTGACTGTGCCAGCGGTGGTGATGACCGAAGAACCACAGCCGCGGGCGCAGGTGCGCCGCCACGCGATCCAGCCCGGGCACGCCCGGTGGTCCGTAGTGCTCGAGGCCCGGGCTGTTCGGCACGCCGATGTCGCAGGGGCAGTCGTGGCTGATCACCAGCTCGACGCTGCCCGGCGGAAGCGCCAGACAGGTGGCGATGTCCCGCTCGGTGACCTCGCAACCGCGGGGGGTCGACCAGGCGTCCATGTAGCGCGCGCCCCCCAGGCACAGGGACGGCCAGCCCCCGGGTTCCTGGACGGTGGCGCGCGGCAGATAGGTGATCACGTCGGCGTAGTCCCGGACCAGGGTGCCGAACTCGCGGAAGTCCTCGTGATTGCCCTCGATGAAGCTGACCGGCACGTCGAAGCGGTGACCGTCCTGCCGGAAGTAGCGATGCAGTTCGGGACCGAACAGGCCGAGATCGCCGGCCACGACCGCGCAGGCCACCGGGCGTCCGAGCTGTCGTGCCGCGTGTTCGATCTGCGCCGCGATGACCGGGAAATGCCCGTGGACATCGCTCAGCAGCAGCAGCGGGCCTTCGGTGTCGGCGGCCATGCGGCTCAGGCCCCCCTGAAGTCGTGATCGAGTCCCGCCTGCAGCGCCTTGATGTGCGTCAGGACGCGCTTGAGCTGCTTCTGCGTTTCCAGGGGCAGTTCGCCGGGCGCGCAACGGTTGTCCGGCTCCTGCTGCGCGAGCAGGCGCTGGGCCTGGTTCCGCAGGCGCAGGTCCATGAGGAAGAGGAACGCCTCCGCGGTCGCTTCGAGTGTCTGGGGCTTGATGGCTCCGCGTGCGGCCAGGGCTTCGAGGCGGGCCAGCGTGTTCACCTCGGGCAGCGCGTGCTGCAGCGCGCGCAGTCGGGCGATGTCGACGATCTGGGCCATGACGCCCTTGATGTCGAAAGTGGCGCGTCCCGCATCCGGCGCTTCGAGCACGAACGCGCCGAACGCCGACAGCGGCGGTTCGTACTGCAGCACGCTGCGCGCCAGCAGGTGGCAGAACCGCGGTTGCCGGGCGATCTCCGCCTGCAGGTGTTCGCGGAGCGCCGCTACCAGATCGGTGTCCCCGTCCACGCCCCGGAAGTCGAAGAAGACCTTGGCGTGCAGCAGGTCGTCCGGTTCCAGCGTGTGGATCCAGCGCGAAAACGTCGTTCGCCAGGCTTCGAGCGACTGGCAGCAGCCGGGCTCGCCGGCCATGATGCCGCCCCGGCAATAGGGATAGCCGGCGGCATCGAGAACGTCGGCCACGCGTCGCCCCAGACGCAGGAAGTACTCGGGCGCGCCGGCGACATCGGCGTGGATGATGGCGTGGTCCTGGTCGGCCAGCAGGCTCGCCTCTCCGCGGCCCAGACTGCCCATCAACAGGAAGGCAAAGGCCCCCGGCGGCGGTCCCAGTTCGCCGATCGCGATCCCGAGGCACCTGCGCACGACGGCATCGGCGTTGGCCGCGAGCATCCGGCTGACCTCGGCGGTGGGCGTGCCGTGGGTCAGCATCAGGCTGGCCTTGACCATGCCGCGGCGGTTGGCTGCCGCGACCTCGGACGGTGTTTCGGCTTCGCCCGGCTCCAGGTCGCGGGGCGCGGCCACGCGCGTGGCCACCGCCATGAAGCCCGCCTTGCCCTGCACGACGATGCGCGACAGCGAGAGCATGACGCGGATGGTGCCGCCGTCGCTCCTTTGCAGCTCCGCCTCGAAGGGCGTCGGCGCCGGGGCGCCCGCGGTCACGTCCTGCCACAGGCGGCGGCCGCCGGCGCGCTCGGCCGCGGTCGGCAGGATGATGGCGCCGATGTCCTTGCCGGCGAACTCCGCGGCTTCGTAGCCGAGCAGCCGGAGCAGGCTGGGGTTGGCGAACAGGGCTTCGCCTTCGATGGCCATGAGGATCGATTCGCCGGCGGCCTCGACCAGCGAGCGGTGCTTCTCCTCGGAGGCGTGCAGCGCCGCGGCCAGGTGCTGCCGGGCCCGTTCGGACTGGAAGCCGGCCCGCAGGAGCACGAACAGCAAGCCCGAGACCACGACGAGGATCGACAGCGAGACCAGTTGCAGGCGCTCGAGCAGCGCCGCGCGTTCGGCCGCCACATCCTCGACATAGATGCCGGTGCCGATGATCCAGCCCCAGGGTTCGAAGCCCTTGACGTAGGAGAGCTTGGGCACGATGCGCCGGCTGTCGTCCTTCCACTGCCACCGGTAGGCCACGTAGCCCGCGCCCTGGATCTCCACCGTCCGGACCATTTCGACGAACAGCCGCTTGCCGTGCGGGTCGGCGAATTCGCGCAGATCCGTGCCCTCGAGGTCGGGCCGGTACGGGTGCACGATCATGCGCGGCTGCATGTCGATGATCCAGAAGTAGTCCTTGCTCTCCTGCCCGTAGTGAAGTCCCCGCACCTGGGAGATCGCCGCCGCCTGCGCCTGCTCCCGCGTCAGCGCCCCCGCCCGCTCGTCGGCCTCGCAGCGGGCCAGGATGTTCCAGGCCGACTCGGTCAGTTCGCGGATCATCAGGCGCTTCTGGTCCATGATGACGCGGTTGAAGGCGGGCAGGATGAAGAAGAAAACCACGCCGGTGAACAGCGCGACGGCCAGCAGGGCCGGCAGGACGGTTCTCAGGACGAGGCGTTTCATCGGGAGCTCCGACGGCCGGGGTGTTTCGCCAATCTACCCGACAAACCGGCCCGAAGACAATAGTTGTCAAAAAATAAACAAAAGGTTAGCCTCGCCGGATCGCGGCGTCGGGCCGAAAGGCGGCCACGCTTCCCCGAACCCCGAATCTGGAGGGCTTCATGCTGCACGAACCCGCGCGGGATTCCGGACCGGACCCCGCCACCGCCTACAAGACCAGACTCGGGCTCTGGATGTTCCTCTTCTATTGCGTGTTCTATGCCGGCTTCGTGCTGATCAACGTGCTGACCGGCGGCACCGTCATGCAATCCATCGTCCTGGAGGGCATGAACCTGGCGGTCGTCTACGGCATGGGGCTGATCGTGCTGGCCCTGGTGATGGCGCTCATCTACAACCACCTGTGCACCGCCAAGGAACGCGAGCTGGCGGATGCGGCGCGGAAGGAGGAGCGATGAACCTCCACGGCACTCCGCTGTCCATCGCCGTCTTCGCCGTCTTCGTGCTGGCGGTGCTCTACCTCAGCTTCTTCTTCGCCCGCAAGGCCAAGTCGGCCAGCGGCTACTACGCGGCCGGCGGCCAGATCCACTGGGCGGTCAACGGCATCAGCTTCGCCGGCGACTATCTCTCGGCGGCATCGTTCCTGGGCATCTGCGGGATGATCGCCACGCTCGGCTACGACGGCTTCCTTTATTCGGTCGGCTACCTGGCGGGCTGGGTGGTGGCGCTCTTCGTGGTGGCCGAACCGATGAAGCGCATGGGCAAATTCACGTTCACCGACGCGGTCGATGCCAAGTACGACAGCAAGGGCATCAAGCTCGCCGCCGCCATCTCCACTCTCGTGGTCTCGATCTGCTACCTGATCCCGCAGATGAACGGCGCCGGTTCGCTGGTCGAGCCCCTGCTGGGTCTGCCCCATTGGGTGGGCGTGGTCATCGTCGGCAGCATCGTCATCATGATCGTCTCCACCGCCGGCATGGCCTCGACGACCTACGTGCAGTTCCTCAAGGGCGGACTGCTGCTGATCTTCTCGACGATCATGGTCGTGTTCCTGCTGGTGCGCGGCATCGGCACCGACCCGGTCAGCCTGCAGGACGCTTCCGGGAAGAAGCTCCTGTTCGTGCCGCAACAGAGCACCGAAGCGGAACTGGCCACGCAGGGCTACCAGCCGGTCCACAAGGCCGGCGAATTCCTGAAGTTCACGCGCGAGGGTGAAACGTCGTGGTGGCGCCGCGACGCGCAGGGCGGTCTCTGGCAGGCCCAATGGGCCGCCGGCGACGTGGTCAACGGCCAGGTCGGCGGGCTGTTGCAGCCGGTCAGCCGGATCACCGCCATCGGGGGCCTGACCGCCGAAGAGGCGGCGCGCGGCACCGGGCCCATCTCCCCGGTCGGCTTCCTGGCCAGCCTGACCCATGCGGAGACGAGGATCGAACAGTGGCACACCGCCAAGGTCGCCGACGAGGCCGGCCGGCGGACCACCATCTACTACCCGAAGAACGTCAGCGGCACCGACGAGATGAAACCGGGCGTGAAGTTCAAGGTGGACACGCTCTGGAACAAGCTCAACTTCATCTCGCTGATGATGGCGCTGTTCTTCGGCACCGCGGCCCTGCCGCACATCCTGATCCGCTACTACACCGTGCCCAGCCCGGCCTGCGCGCGCAAGTCGACCATCGTGGCCATCGCCGCGATCGGCTTCTTCTACGTGCTGACCCTGTTCATGGGTCTGGGGGCCGCCACCAACGGCACGGTCAATCCGGCCGACAGCAACATGTCGGCCCCGCTGCTGGCGATGTCGTTCGGCAAGGTGCTGTTCGCGCTCATCTCGGCGATTGCTTTTGCCACGGTGCTCGGGACCGTGGCCGGGCTGATCGTGGCGGCCTCGGGCGCGGTGGCCCACGACCTGATGGACCGCTACGGCGGCATGAACCTGACCGAGACGCAGAAGGTGCGGGCCGGCAAGATCTCGGCCTTCGGCGTCGGCATCGTCGCCATCATCCTGGGCATCCTCTTCCGGGGGATCAACGTCAGCTTCCTGGTGGGCTGGGCGTTCGCGGTGGCGGCCTCGGCCAACCTGCCGGCCATCGTCATGCTGCTGTTCTGGAAGAGGACGACGGCATCCGGCATCGTGGCCTCGATTACCGTCGGCATCATTTCGGCGCTCGGGATCATCCTGACCGGTCCGGAGATGTTCGCCGGGCCCTACGGGCGGACCGCGGCCGAGGCCTGGCACAAGCTGGGGCAGCCGGGCATCATCTCGATCCCCCTGAGTTTCCTGACGCTGGTGTTCGTGTCGCTGGCGACGCAGAAGAAGGCGGTGGCGGCGAGGCGGTAACAAAGCCGTGCCTGCCAAACGTGCGCCCGGGGGGGCTGGGCAACCGGTTCGGAACCGCCCCGCCCCCCTGGACCGGATCACGGCCAAGGTTGAACTGGCCCTTCCAGCGCTCCCCGCATAGCATATCCCTATGAATAATCCCGCCCGACGCCGGGTAGAGTCCCCCGTTGGTCCCTTCACCCGTTCCGCGGAGAAGAAATGAAGAAGTTCATTCCGCTCATCGTCATCGTCGGCGCGCTGGCGCTGCTCGTCCTGCCCCTGGTCGGGCAGTACAACAAGGTCATCGGCCAGCAGGAAGGCGTCGACGGCCAGTGGGGCAACGTCGAGAACGTCTACCAGCGCCGCGCGGACCTGATCCCGAACCTGGTCGAGACCGTCAAGGGCTACGCCGAGCACGAGCGCGAGACGCTCGAGGCCGTGGTCAACGCGCGCGCCAAGGCGACGCAGGTGCAGACCGAGCTGACGAAGTTCCAGGCCGCGCAGAACGAACTGGGCTCGGCGCTCGGCCGTCTGATGGTCGTGGTCGAGAAGTACCCGGACCTGAAGGCCAACCAGGGCTTCCTGGACCTGCAGGCGCAGCTCGAGGGCACGGAGAACCGCATCGCCGTGGAGCGGCGTCGCTTCAACGAGCTGGCGCAGGCCTACAACACGACCATCCGCCGCTTCCCGATGGCGATGATGGCCGGCATGTTCGGCTTCGACAAGAAGGCCTACTTCGAGGCGGCCGCGGGCGCTGAAGCGGCGCCGGCGGTGAAGTTCTAGTGCGCAGACATCTCGCGCTCCTTCTGGGACTGGTGCTGGCGCTCGCTGCGCCGGCATCGGCCCAGAGCGCCAAGGGCGACCTGCCCGCGGCGCCGGCGAAGCACTTTGTCGATCAGGTCGGGCTGGTCTCGGCGGCCGAGGCGGAGCAGTTCGCCGGCGCGCTGTACGGTTTCGAGCAGCGCACCGGCATCCAGTTCGTGGTGGCGGTGCTGCCGGACCACGGCGGCGAACTGCAGGACTACACGAACCGGCTGTACGAGCACTGGCGCATCGGCAGCCGCGAGACCCAGCGCGGCGTGCTGTTCGTGGTGTTTCCGGACCGGCGCGAGACCCGCCTCGAGGCCGGCTACGGGCTGGAAGAGACGCTGCCGGATGTCGTGGCCAGCCGCATCCTGAGGGCGATGATGGAGCAGCCGCGCGAGCCGGCGGCCGGCCGCCTGGCCTTTGTGGTGCACGAGGTGGCGCGGGCCGTGGCGCCCGACGATCCTCTGGCCACCGGCGGCGGCGGTCAGGGCGCGACCGCCGGCAAGAAGAAATCGGGCCGCGGCTTTCCGCTGCCTTTGCTGTTCTTCATCCTGTTCCCGCTGATTTTCGGCGGCCGGCGTCGCTCGAGCATGCTCGGGCCGCTGATCATCGGCTCGATGCTCTCGGGCGGCAGCGGCCGCGGGGGCGGGTTCGGCGGTGGCGGCGGCGGCGGCGGATTTTCCGGCGGCGGCGGTTTCTCGGGCGGCGGCGGCGCGAGCGGAGGCTGGTGAGCGATGACCCATCCGAAGGAAAACAAGCGCAAGGACGTCCCCCGCAAGTTCTTCACCGAGGAAGAGCAGCAACGGCTGCGTGCGGCCATCGCCGCGGCCGAGGCGCGGACCAGCGGCGAGATCCGCCTGCATCTGGAGCGCGACGTTCCGAAAAAGGCGCCCGTCAGCGGCGATGCGTACCTGCGGGCGCGCGAGGTGTTCGAACAGCTGGGCATGCACCAGACCGCCGACCGCAACGGCGTTCTGGTCTACCTGGCCACGCGTTCGCGCCGTTTCGCGGTGCTGGGCGACGAAAAATTGCACCAGAGAGTCGGCGAGTCGTTCTGGAGCGGGATCCGCGACCTGATGACCGGCCACTTCAAGGAAGACCGGTTCGTCGAGGGGTTGTCCGAGGGCATCGCGCTGATCGGCGAGCAGCTGCGGGAGAACTTCCCGCACCGCGACGACGACGTGAACGAACTTTCGGACGAGATCTCGTACTGACCTGAACGGTGGCCGGCTTGCGCCGGCGCAACGAGACTGTGCAAAGGCCGCACCGGCATGACCGGGGCGGCCTTTTTCGTCGATGGCGGCGCCATGATCCGGCGGAGTTGCGCCGGCGGACTTGCGCCGGCGGACTTGCGCCGGCGCAAGTCGGCGCTCAGTGGGCCCGCTTGTAGGTCATCTCCATCGCCTTCATTTCCTGGCCGCCCATGGTGTGCCACATCGTGTACTGCACGGTGTCCTTGTCCACGAACACGGTTTCCGAACGCGACGGGATCTCCATCGGGCCCATCGACATGGTGCCCTTGTGGGACAGCGTGCGGCCGTCGGCCGAGGCGTTGCCCTGGGCCAGATAGAAACCCGTGCCCATCGAGTCGAGCCAGATGCTGAAGTATTCCTGCTTGCCGTTGTCGTAGCCGTCGATGCTCATGCCCTCGAACATCTGGCCCATCATCATGCCCTTGAAGCGGCCGAGTATGTAGCGGCCGCCAAGCACGACTTCACCCTCGTAGGCGCCGGTCGACGTTTCCGGCGTTTCCTCCATGTACGTGGTATGGGTCGTCGTCCACTTGCCGGCCATCGTCGCCAGATGCTGGTGCGGGGCGCCGGGCGTCGCCAGTTGCATCATCATCTGCTCCATGGCCTTGGGGTCCATCTGGCCTTCCTGGGCGTGGGTGGTCACAGCGCCGGCCAGCGCGAACAAGACCAGGGCCGCGGCGATCAAGGGTTTGCGCATTTTCATGTTCCTTTCGGAGCGAACCAGAAAGCATGGCGAGGGCGGGTCGGCTTGCCGGCCCGACCCGGATGAAGAGGGCAGCTTACAGGGACCGGGGTGTTTCAACAAGAGACCGGCGGGCGGGGTTTCCGTGCGCGCGGCGGACGAGACGAAGCAGGTGGCCCCGACAACCGCACGGTGTCGAGGCTAGTTGTTGAGACTGAGAGGTTTGGCGACGTCGGCGACGAGCGGGCGGCGGCGCTCCGGGGGCCGGCGCGCGCCCTTTGGGGATGCAGTGATTTCGAGTTGTCATTATCCATTTCCAGGGGGGTCCACCCACCGCAAAACGCCATAGCCGGGAGGAGACACGCGATGTCGATCCGCTTCATGCTGGCGGCCATCGTCCTGGTGCTCGCCTGCCTGCTCGCCGCGAGCCCCGCGGCCGCGCAGGAACGCTATCCCGCCGAATCGAACCTTCTCGAAATCCTCTTCATCCAGGAAAGCTCGGTGCGTCTGATCGGTGGTGAACCCGTCGATCTCAGCGGACTGAACGCGACGGCCGGCGTTGCGGAAGTCCTGCTGCCGCGCCTCTACGAATGGGAGCGGCTCGTCGAGGTTCCGGAACCGGTCATCGACGCCTGGGAGATCGAAGGCGAAGCGGCCACCGGTGGAGACCTCTACAACCTGAACAACATCTACCGTCTGCGCCTGTTGGTTCCGGCGCCGGATCTGTGGCTGCTCGCGGCCGATCTCGAAGCGCTGCCGGGCGTGCATCTGGCCTACCCCGTGCCCCTGCCGCAGGAACTGCCGCTGCCGGGTTCGTTCCTGGGATTGCAGGGCTACCTGAATCCCGCCGCGCCGGCGCCCGCGGGCGTGGACGCCTTCTACGCCTGGACGCTGACCGGGGGCAACGGCTCCGGCGTCACCGTGTGCGACATCGAGTACGACTGGAACACCAACCACCAGGACCTGACGAAGGCTCCCGGTTCGCAGATCAACCTGAACGTCAGCGATCCGTTCGCGGCGACCGCGTATCCCAGCCAGCGGCACGGCACCGCGGTGCTCGGCGAACTGGTCAGCGACAGCAACGGCTGGGGCACGACAGGCGTGAGCCCGGGCGCCTCGCCGCTGACCTGCGGCTCGTTCTATGGCCTGACCCCCAGTTGGAACGTGGCCGGTGCCATGACGGTGGCCATGGCGGCCCTGCAGGCGGGTGACGTGATCCTGCTGGAGCAGCAGTGGGACTACTCGGGTACGGCCAAACTGGGCAGGTACGTACCGATCGAATGGTGGAACGCGACCACCGGCATGGCGCAACAGTCCAATGCCGTGTACTACGCGATCCAGACGGCCGTGGCCAACGGCATCCACGTCGTCGAAGCCGGCGGCAACGGCAATGTCGACACCGGCGCCATGACCTGGTGGGGC
>JAIFKS010000110.1 GCA_020049465.1 bacterium
GCGCTGGCCTGCCCTTCGGCGTTGCGGCCCCACGCGGCCACGGTCCCGTCGGACCGCAAACCCAGGCTATGGGCCTGGCCGGCGGCGACACCGGTGAAGCCCCCGTTGGGCGACGGCACCGCGCACTGGCTTTCGGCATTGTCGCCCCAGGCCAGGATGAAGCCGTCGCTGCGAAGCGCCAGACTGTGCGCCGTGCCGGCGGCCACCGCGACGAAACCCAGGTTGGGAACCGGCAGGCCGCACTGCGCGTCCTCGTTCAGGCCCCAGGCATCGAGCCCGCCATCGAGGCGCCGTCCCAGCGTGTGGCCGTAGCCGCCCGCCACGGCGGCGTACTGCGCATTGGGCGACAGCGCCTGCCCCTGACCCGCATCGTTGCGGCCCCAGCCGACCAGCGAACCGTCGGCCTTGAGCGCCAGACAGTGGTCGAAGCCCGAGGCAACCGCCGTGAAGCCGCTGTTGGGCGACGGCTCTACCGGTTGCCCGTAATCGCTGTTGCCCCAGGCGGCCACCGAACCGTCGGCCCGCAGGGCCAGACTGTGTTTCCAGCCGGCGGCGATCGCCGTGAATCCCGCGTTGGGCGCCGGCACGTCGCACTGGCCGTCATCGTTGCGGCCCCAGGCGGCGATGGAACCGTCCGCCCGGAGCGCCAGATTGTGGAAACCGCCGGCTGCCACGGCGGTGAAGCCGCTGTTGGCCGGCGGTGCGGCGGTCTGACCGAAATCGTCGCGCCCCCAGGCCGTCACCGCGCCGCCGGCCCCCAGCGCCAGGTTGTGGTAGCCGCCGGCAGCGATCGCGGTCAGGCCGGCATTGCCCGGCGGCGCCTGCCCCTGACCGTAGTTGTCGGCGCCCCAGGCCAGCACCGCGCCGCCTCCGGTGAGCGCCAGGCTGTGCAGGTAGCCGGCCGCGACGGCGACCACTCCCGTGGCAGAGGTCGGCACCGCGGACTGGCCGAACCAGTTGTAGCCCGTGGCGGCCACGGAGCCGTCGCCCCGCAGCAGCAGGGAATGGTAGCCGCCGGCAGCCACGGCCTGCGCGCCGGCCGCATCGTCGGGTCCGGCCACGACGGTCGCGCCCCAGCTGACGATCGTGGCGGCAGCCGGCAACGGCAGGACGCAGCCCAGGAAGACCAGAAGGAGCGCGACCGAAAGGCCCGCCCCACCCCGCCGGCTGCACGATATCCGTTGCCCCGCCATCACTTCTCCGGTGCCGCGCTCGAAGGTGCCGTTGACGACGCGGGCGGCCTCGCGGCCGCCCGCCGTCCATCATCATACCACGAATCCCGGGGCCGGCACGCGCGGGGCGAGGCGGCTATTTCTTGAGGAACGCCGAGAACAGGTCGATCGGGATCGGCACGAACGTCGTCGTGTTGTGCTCGCTCGAGATCTCGCGCATCGTCTGCAGGTAGCGCAACTGCAGCGCGATGGGTTCGGTCGCGATCATCGCGGCGGCCTGCACCATCTTTTCGGCGGCCTGGAACTCGCCCTCGGCGTTCACGATCTTCGCGCGGCGTTCGCGCTCGGCCTCGGCCTGCTTGGCCATCGCGCGCTTCATGCCCTCGGGCAGCGAGACGTCCTTCACCTCGACCGCGGTCACCTTGATGCCCCAGGGATCGGTCTGCCGGTCGATGATCTCCTGCAGCGTCTGGTTGATCTTGTCGCGCTGCGACAGCAGTTCGTCCATTTCGGCCTGGCCCAGCACGCTGCGCAGCGTGGTCTGCGCGATCAGCGACGTGGCCTTCCAGAAGTTCTCCACCTTCACCACGGCGGCCGCCGGATCCACGACCCGGAAATAGACGACGGCGTCGACGGACACCGGCACGTTGTCGCGCGTCATGACCTCCTGCCGGGCGACGTCGATCGTCACCACGCGCAGGTCCATCTTCACCATCCGGTCCACCAGCGGGATGAGGAAGACCAGCCCCGGGCCCTTGGCGCCGATCAGCTTGCCGAGGCGGAAGATGACACCGCGTTCGTACTCGCGAAGGATGCGGATCATCTGCGGCACCGCGACCACGACGATGATCACGACCGGCAGCAGCCAGGCCATCAGCGACATGAGAGCACTCGATAATGAATCCATGCCAACCCTCCCGTTCAGTGATCAGCCGCCCGCGCACGGGGGCGCGGCCGGCTCCTCCCTCACGCGCCGCGACCGACCCTCAGGGTCAGGCCGTCGACAGCCTTGACCTCGACGCTTTCGTCCTTCGCGACCGGCTCTTCACACACGGCATTCCAGATCTCGCCCTCGACGAACACCTTGCCGCCGGCGGCGTCGATGGCCTCAAGGACCAGTGCCGTCTGCCCCACCATGGACTCGCGGCCGGTGCACACAGGCAGTCGCTGGGCCCGCAGTCCCTGGCCGACGACGAACAGGAAAAAGCCGGCGGTCACCAGCACGCCCGGGACGATGAACCGCAGCCCCAGATGGAAGGCCGGATCCGCGCGGTTGAACAGCATGAGGGCGCCCAGGCCGAAGGCTGCGATACCGCCGCCGGTCAGGATGCCGTGCGACGGCGCGAAGATGTCGATGATGAACAGGACGATGGCGAGCCCGATCAGCGCCAGTCCCGCGCCGTTGACAGGCAGGATGCTCGACAGGTACAGCGCGACGATCAACGCGATCGTGCCGACCACTCCGGGCAGAATGGCGCCGGGATTGCTCAATTCGCCGATCAGGCCGTAGATGGCCACGAGCATCAGGATGAACAGGACTTCGGGCCGCCAGAGCGTCTGGAAGATGCGTTCGCGCAGCATCATCGGAATCGGGGCGACGGGGGCATCCGCGACGTTCAGGGTCCACTCGCCGACGCGCCGTCCGTCGAGCTGCCGCAACAGGTCCGGCATGTCGGCGGCGATCAGGTCGATCACGCCGAGTTCCAGCGCCTTCTCGCTCGTGATCGACGCGCTCTCCAGGACCGAAGCGCGGGCCCACTCGACGTTGCGCCCGCGCTTCCCGGCGATCGCCTCGATATAGCTCGAGGCGAAGTTCTCGAGCTTCTCCGTCATCACCTCGTCCGGTGCTGCCTTGTCGTCGCCGGCACCGCCGGCGCCGCCGATCGACACCGGATGCGCCGCTCCGATGCTGGTGTGCGGAGCCATCACCGCCACGTCGGCGGCCAGCGTGATGAAGCAGCCGGCGCTGCCGGCGTTGGCGCCCGAGGGCGCCACATAGACCACCACCGGCACCGGAGAGGCGTAGAAGGACTGGACGATCCGCTGCGTGGATTCGAGGAGACCGCCGGGGGTGTCGAGCCGGATGATCAGGCAGGCGTCGCCGCGCCGGCCGGCCACGCGGGTGGCGCGTGCGAGATAGTCGGAGGTGGCTGGCCCGATGGCGCCGTCGACGACGACATAGCCCACTTGTACTACAGGATCGGCCTGCACGACGGGATCAGCCCGCGCGGTCGCGGCCGTCCATCCGGAAGACAGGGGCGACATGACGGACACGACCGTCACAATGGGCAGAAAGGCGACGATGACCCGGTGGTGCATGGCATCCCCCCTCGTCGCCATCAGCTTAGCGCAATCACCACCCGCTGCCAATCGGGATCGGCAAAATAGAAGAGCCCGGCGGGAGTCCATTCCCGCCGGGCCCTCGCGGCCATCCTGGCCGCCGGGTCGCTCCGTCTCCACGAATCGCCGCCGTTCGGCGACGACCGTGACCGGTGGCCGCTAGGAGCAGCCGGTGGTGGTCCCGCAGTTGATGCACTTGTAGCACGAACCGCTGCGGACGGTGAGCGAATCGCAATTCGGACACGGCGGACTGTCGGTCTGCGCCTGGATCGTCACGCGCGACTGCATCGTGATGCGCGACGGACCACCCGAAGCCGCAGCCATCGCCTTGACGCTTTCGGCGGCGGCGCGCGCCTCGACCGGCATGGTCGCCTCGGTGCCGTCGTCGTCGCCCGCGTGTTCGCCGAACTTCAGGTCCATCCAGCGGAAGATGTAATCCATGACCGACTTGGCGATCGGGATGTCCGGATTGCTGGTGAACCCGCTCGGCTCGAAGCGCGCGTGGCTGAACTTGTTGATCAGGACCTTCAGGGGCACTCCGTACTGCAGCATGATCGACACGCTGGTGGCGAAGCTGTCCATCAGGCCGCTGACGACCGAGCCTTCCTTGGCCATCGAGATGAACATCTCGCCCGGCTTGCCGTTCGGGTACAGGCCGACCGTGATGTAGCCCTCGTGGCCGCCGATCGAGAACTTGTGCGTGATGGCCCGCCGTTCGTCCGGCAGCCGCACACGCTGGGGCTTGGGCGGCGCCAGCGGCGCCTCGGCCGCGACCGCGCCCGCGTCCTTCTTCTTGCCGGTGTTCAGCGGCTGCAGACGCTTGCTGCCGTCACGATAGATGGCCACCGCCTTGAGGCCCATTTTCCAGGCTTCGAGGTAGGTGGTCATGATCTCGTCGACGGTCGCCTCCTGCGGCAGATTGACCGTCTTGCTGATGGCGCCGGACAGGAACGGCTGCACGGCGGCCATCATGCGCAGGTGGCCCATGTAGTGGATCGAGCGGTGCCCGTTGGCCGGGCGGAAGGCGCAGTCGAAGACCGGCAGGTGCTCTTCCTTCAGGCCGGGGGCGCCCTCGATGGTCTCGTTCTCGGCAATGTACTCGGTAATCGCCTCGACGGCCTCTTCGTCGTACCCCAGGCGTTCGAGCGCCTCGGGCACCGAGTTGTTGATGATCTTCATCATCCCGCCGTCGACCAGCTTCTTGTACTTGACCAGGGCGATGTCGGGTTCCACGCCGGTGGTGTCGCAGTCCATCATGAAGCCGATCGTACCGGTGGGCGCCAGAACCGTGACCTGGCTGTTACGGTAGCCGTAGTCGTGGCCCAGGGCGTAGGCGTCGCGCCACACCTTTTCCGCCTCTTCCAGCAGGCCTTCGGGCACGCGGTTGGCGTTGATGCCGTTGACCGCCGCGCGGTGCATGCGGATGACCTCGAGCATGGGCTCGCGGTTCTCGGCGTAGCCGTCGAACGGCCCCAGTTCGCGGGCCAGTTCGGCCGACGTCAGGTAGGCCTGGCCGCACATGAGCGCGGTGAGGGCCGCCGCGTAGTCACGGCCGGCGTCGCTGTCGTAGGGCAGACCGCGGTTCATCAGCAGCGCGCCCAGGTTCGCGTAGCCCAGACCCAGCGGCCGGAAGCGGTGGCTGTTGTCGGCAATCTCCTGGCGCGGATAGCTGCTGTTGCCGACGATGATCTCCATGGCGACGATCATCACGCGCACCCCGTGGCAGAACGACTCGGTGTCGAATTCGCCGTCGGCCAGGCGGAACTTCATCAGGTTCAGCGACGCCAGGTTGCAGGCCGAATCGTCCAGGAACATGTACTCGCTGCACGGATTCGACGCGTGGATGCGGTCGGTGTTCCGGCAGGTGTGCCAGTCGTTGATCGTGGTGTCGAACTGCATGCCGGGATCGCCGCAAAGATGGGTGCCTTCGGCGATCTTGCGCATCAGGGTGCGGGCCTTGATGATGCCCATGGGGCGACCGTCGGTCACCGCGCGCATCGTCCAGTCGGCGTCTTCTTCCACCGCGCGCATGAACTCGTTGGTCGCGCGCACCGAGTTGTTGCTGTTCTGGAAGAAGACGGAATTGTAGGCCTCGCCGCCGAACGAGCCGTCGTAGCCGGAGTCGATCAGGGCCCAGGCCTTCTTCTCTTCATTGACCTTGCAGTCGATGAACTCCTCGATGTCCGGGTGGTCGGCGTTCAGGATGACCATCTTGGCCGCGCGCCGCGTCTTGCCGCCGCTCTTGATGACGCCGGCGAACGCGTCGAACCCGCGCATGAACGAGACCGGGCCGCTGGCCTGGCCGCCCGTGGACAGCACTTCGCGGCTGGAGCGCAGGGCCGACAGGTTGCTGCCGGTGCCCGAGCCGTACTTGAACAGCAGGCCCTCGGTCTTGGCCAGGTCCAGGATACTGGCCATCGAGTCCTTCACCGAATTGATGAAGCAGGCCGAACACTGCGGCGTCTTCTCGACGCCGACGTTGAACCACACCGGCGAGTTGAACGACACCAGCTGGTTGACCAGCATGTGCGTCAGTTCGGCGCGAAAGACTTCCGCGTCGTGCGCCGTGGTGAAGGTGGCGTCCTTCACTCCCCAGTCGGTGATGGTGTCGGCCACGCGGCCGACCAGCTGCCGCACCGAATGCTCGCGCTCGGGCGTGCCCACACCGCCGCGGAAATACTTCGAGACGACCACGTTGGTGGCCATCTGGGTCCATTCGCGCGGGATCTCGCAGTTGTCCTGACGGAACAGGGTCTCGCCCTTGTCGGTGTTGATGACCGCCGTGCGCAGCGTCCATTCGACGGCGTCCAGCGGGTGCACCCCTTCGCGGGTGTAGTGGCGGTTGAAGGCCACCCCGCGCGGCCGGCGACGGGCGACGTTCTCCTCGCGCTCCGCCACGGAGCCCGCGGGGGACGTCGTCCGGTCGGTGGCCTCGTGGCCGTCATCCAGGGCACGCGTGTCCAGGCGCGCCGCGCGCCGGGCCCCGCCCGACGTCGCCTCGCCCAGGCCCGATTCGCCCGGCAGCCTGGTCCCCGCCTGGGAGGACGCCGATCCGAATAGGGAGCCGTCGATCGGGGCTTCCTGCTTGTGGAATTGATCCGGGTTGGTCCTGTCCGTCATGACCCTCCGCTCCTTGTGTTCAGGTCCCTCTGAACGTCGCTGATCGAGAAGTTTCCCTGGGACCGACGCGGCGGTTCCGCCGATGCCGACAACGGGCTTTCCGCCCCCGCCGCGGTCGGTTTCCTGAGGAAAAATCAGGTCGCGCTTGATGTTCTATCCTGAGGCCGATCCCCAACATGTTGGGGCGATGCTTTCATTTGACCACACCACTTGGTGGCGTGAGCGGCACATTAAGAAAGACCCGGGGGTTGATTCAAAACAAAAGATTCACATGGGCACCCCGTGTCGGGGGCCGTGCCGCGCAACCCCGCTAAAGGGCCGTCGGAAGTGCGATTGGAGCGGTTCGCCGGTCCCCGGATTTTTTCGTTCGGGGCCTGGCGGCGCCGCGTGCCAACCCTCCCGGAAGAATGTGGCAGGATCGGCGCCGACTTAGTGTTTTCTGTATCTGCTGGTAACCCAAAGAGTTCTCATCGATTTCGCGGCTCCAGAGACCCTGCGGGGCCGCCGCGGACCGCGAAAACATCAGCGGGAGTGTTCGTCGACCAGGCCGGCAACCAGGGCCCGGATGCGGTCACGGCCCTCCCGGTAGGACGTGCGGATCTGCTCCGGATCGCCCCGGGCGGACATGGGATCGGGCACCGGGCAGCGCCGGTGACGGGCGGGATCGGTCAAAGCCGGCAGGAAGCGACCGGCCTCTTCGCTGAGGGTGACCACCAGATCGAAGGCGTCCAGATCCTGGGTGTCGATCGATTTGGACACCTGCCCCTCCATCCCGACGCCGGCTTCGGCCATGATCGCACGCGTGCGTGCATGGATCGGATGGGTGATCAGGCCGGCGCTGGCGGCCGTCCA
>JAIFKS010000152.1 GCA_020049465.1 bacterium
TTGGGGATGGAGATCTTCGACGTGCGCGGACGTCGCCTGCGCGTGTTCGATCTTGACCGCAGTGCGGGGTCGCACGAGGCGACCTGGGACGGCCGCGACGACAGCGGCACCCCGGTGCCCGCCGGCATGTACATCGCGCGGTATGTCTGCGGTACCTACTCGGCGCGCGCGAAGCTGACACTGATCCCGTAGCCCGTCCGTCGAGCGGATGCGGCCGTCGGGTCCGGATGAAAACGCCGGACGTGACGGGAGCCGCATCCGCTCAGACGGCTTCCGCTTCAACATCCCGCGGCAGCATCGCCCCCGTCAGGGTCCGCATCGAAGTTCCCTGCAGATTACAGGTCAAACACGCATGCACCGGGTGCACCAGCACGAGGTCGCCGGGGTTCAATCCATCCGCCAGTTCCGCCCACCGATCCGGCTCCAGGCTGACGATTCCGTGTTCCTGCGACATCCCGGTGACCGCGGCGGCGTCCAGCACCGGACCGAATCCCCCCGGCGCCAGCGCGCCCAGGCACCCGAAGACGGGCCCGGCAGGCGTGGCCAGCGATTCCCGGCTCAGGTGAACGGCCCCGCCGTGCAGCACGAGGCGGCCGCGCGACGGATCGGTGCCGATCACCGGACAGACGAGCGCGGCAGCCAGCCGGTCGTCGCCGCAGACACCGGCGGCGCGCTGCATCAGATCGAAGAAGACGAAGTTGCCGGGGCGCACCTCGTTCACCCCCGCGAACGATTCGACGGCCGTGCAGGTGGGCGTGTCGCCGAGCGACAGTTGCAGGTCGCGGCCGGTGGCCTCCCGGGCGGCAGCGAGACGGCGCACCGTCTCGGCGAACAGCGCGGGCAGTTCGTCCCGGGGCGCGCGGTAGCTGTGCCCCGCGTGCGTCAACAGTCCCGCGAACGACGCCGACCGGGCCACCGCCAGCAGGCGCGTCGGGTCGTCCCAGCGCACGCCCGAGCGCCCGTGGCCGGTGTCGACCTTCAGCCACAGCGGCGACGTGTCGCCCGTGAGATGGCGCACCGCCCGCGCGGCCTCGGGCGTGTCGACGGTCAGCCCCAGCGCGCCGCCACGGTCGGCCAGCCGCCAGGCCAGGTCCGCCAGCCGGGGCAGTTCACGCGGGTTGACCAGGATGGCCAGCGTCAGATCGCGCCAGCCGTCGCGGGCGAACCGCTCGGCCATGGCCAGGGAGGACACCGTCGCGTGGCGCACGCCCGCTTCGCGGAACCAGCGGCCGACGCCCACATTGTCGTGCGTCTTGAAGTGGGGGCGCAGGCGCACGCCCGAAACGGCGGCCTTCGCCGCCATCGCGGCGATGTTGGCGCGCGCGCGCCTCTCGTCCACCACGACGGCGGGCGCGCTGAAGCCCAGGCCGTCCAGGCGGCGGGCGGTGTCGGCCAGCAGGCTCACTTCCGGTTCTCCCGTTCGCCTCAACACACGGACCCCTGCCGACCGCGAAATCCGGACAGCCGCCCTCCAGCGAAACTATCACTCAAAAAGAAATCCCGGTCCATGAATCACTTGTCGCCGCCGCCGCGGACCACTACGGTTCCCGCGAGCCTTGAGGATGGCGACGAAACGGCTAGGAAGGAACCTCATGGGCACGGAAATCGAACGCAAGTTCCTGGTTACCGGCGAGGCGTGGAAAGTGCCCGGGCCGGGCGTGCGTTTCCGGCAGGGCTACCTGAGTTCCGACCCCTGGCGCGTCGTGCGTGTTCGGATCGCGGGGGACACGGCCGCGCTGACCGTCAAGGGCCGAAGCGTTGGCTCCAGGCGGGCCGAGTTCGAATACGGAATCCCGCTGGAGGACGCACGCCAACTGCTGGAGATATGCGAACAGCCGCTGATCGAGAAGACCCGCTATCGGGTTCCCGTCGGCAATCTGGTCTGGGAAATCGACGAATTCCACGGCGCAAACCAGGGACTGGCGGTGGCCGAGTGCGAGCTTGAATCCGAAGACCAGGATGTGCCCAAGCCGGACTGGGTGGGCCAAGAGGTGACGAGCGATCCACGCTACTTCAACAGCAACCTGGTCGCCTATCCTTTCACGACGTGGCCGAGCCATGACGACGAATCGATAACACCTTGATCCAGAGGCCGCAACGGATATCCTGAAGGCAAGTCTACGAATCCACCCCGCGCCGGCGAGGAGTACCGCAATGCCCCTGTTCAACAAATCGACACAGCTCCTGGCCGGGCAGATCGACGAATTCCTCGACGCCGTGGCCCAAGGTGGTCTCGTCTTTCGCGACGGCGTTCACGCCTATCTCGCCGGTGACCTGGTGCGTTTCGACGGTTGTATCATCCTGATCAATGACCTCGAGCACAAGGCGGACGACCGGAGCAAGTCGGTCGAAACGAATCTCTACCGGAACTCGCTCATCCCCGAGCACCGGGGCGACGTACTCGGTCTTCTGGAAACGACCGATACAGTGATCGACACAGCCAAGACCGGGTTGTTCCAGTTTTCCGTGGAAAGGCCTGTCATTCCGCCGGATTGCGTGGCCGGCTTTACGAGTCTGGCGGACACCAGCAACGAAGCGCTCCAGGCGATGATCATCGCCGCGCGCACGTTCTTCCGCGACCCGGAGGCCATCAAGGACCACCTGTTCAAGGTCGCCCATCACGAACATGACGCGGATGTCATCAGCGACGCCCTGAAGCGGCGTATCTTCAGCAGCGACCTCGACCTTGCGCACAAGATCCACCTTCGCTATTTCGCGCGGAACATCGAACTGGTGTCCGATCGGGCGAAGGATGTTTCCGACCGCCTGGCGATCTATGCGATCAAGCGGAGCCTCTGAGATGGATGTGATCTTCTTCCTCTCGAGCGGGCTCTTCCTGGGGTGGTCGCTGGGCGCCAACGACGCGGCCAACGTATTCGGCACCGCCGTCGGTACGCGGATGGTGAAATTCCGCACCGCAGCGCTGGTCTGCTCGGTGTTCATCGTTCTGGGTGCCGTGGTCAGCGGCGCGGGCGCTGCCCATACGCTGGGACGCCTGGGCGCCGTCAACGCCCTGGCCGGCGCCTTCACGGTGGCGCTGGCGGCTGCACTGACCACGCTGTGGATGACGCGCCTGAATCTCCCGGTCTCGACCTCCCAGGCCATCGTCGGCGCCATCATCGGCTGGAACATCCATACGAGCGCGGTGACCGACGCACAGTCTCTCATCCAGATCGTGCTCACCTGGATCGCCTGCCCGCTTCTGGCGGCCGGAGTGGCGATCGGGCTGTACCTGGCCCTCGTGAGGTTCGTCAAATACCGGCGCCCACATCTGCTGGAAATCGACGCCTGGACACGGCTTGGATTGCTGGCGGCCGGCGCCTTCGGCTCCTACAGCCTCGGGGCCAACAACATCGCCAACGTCATGGGCGTCTTCCTGCCTGACAATCCCTTCCGTGACATCGAGCTCTGGGGTATCACGATCTCGGGCGCGCGACAGTTGTTCGCGCTCGGCGGCCTGGCGATCAGCGTCGGTGTCTTCACGTATTCGGAACGCGTCATGCGTACCGTCGGCGGTGGACTGCTGCGCTTGTCGCCGCTGGCGGCGCTCGTCGTGGTCCTGGCGCAATCCCTCACGCTGTTCCTGTTCGCTTCCCAGGGGCTGGAGCATTTCCTGGCCGGCCTGGGCCTGCCCACTTTTCCCCTGGTCCCGGTCAGCAGCAGCCAGGCCGTCGTCGGGGCGATTCTTGGCATCGGCCTGCTCAAGGGCGGCAAGGACATCCGCTACGGGGTGCTGGGCGAAATCTCACTGGGCTGGCTGGCTACCCCGGTCCTGGCCGGCGTCATGGCGTTCGTGTTGCTGTTCGTGGTTGAGAACGTCTTCGATCAGCGGGTGAACAGGAACGTCCTGTACTGGATCGACGCCTCGGTCATCACCGAACTGGCCGAGGACGGCATCCGGGATGACGGGCTGCAGCGCCTCGAGGGGAAGAACCGCAGCAACGCGGTGCGACTGAAAGACGACCTGGAGCGGGAAACGAAGTTGAGCGACGAGGCGATCCTGAAGGTCATCAATGTCGCCCAGCTCGGGCACTGGAGGGTGGATGCGGCGGTGATCGCCGGCGAATTGGACCGGGACTGGTACACGGCCGATCAACTGCGTGGTGTCCGGACGCTGGTCGGCCGCGAATACGAACGCGCCTGGGCCCTGCGGCGTGACCTGGCCGCAACCTCGCCGGATTGGCTCCCACGCCCACGGACGAAACTCCACAGAATCCACAACAAGGAACTGGACCAGAAGTTGGCGTTCCTGGAACAGGCCTTTCGCGTGAATCCGGAAGAAGAGGAATCGCAGGAGCCGGAAACAGCGCCCCGGCAGCCGGTGGAACAACAGCGCTAGCCCGGACTACGGTCTGAGCGCGCCGGTTCCCGGAAGAACCGCCCCCCGCGCCTCCAGCGCCTCGTCGTACAGCCGGTCCATGGCCGCGGCCATGCGGTCCTCGGTGAAGCAATCGAGCACCCGCGCCCGGCCGGCCTGCCCCAGGCGCCGGCGCAGCGAGGCATCGCCCAGCAGTGTCGCCACCGCCGCCGCCAGCTTCGCGCCGTCGCGCGGCGGCACCATCAAACCCGTCTCCCCCTCCACCACGATGTCCAGCACGCCGTCGCAGTTCGACGACACCGTCGGCAGGCCCGTGGCCATCGCCTCGATGAGCGCCAGCCCGAACGCCTCGTTGTGCGAAGGGAAGGCGAAGACGTCCATGCCCGCCAGCAGGTCCGGAACGTCGCGCCGGAAACCGGTGACCGTGACCCTTTCGCCCAGACCGCTCGCGGCGATGCCGTCCAGGATGGCGCGGCCTTCGTCCTCTTCGCCGCGCGTCGCTTCGCCGACGATCAGGAAGCGCGCCTGCGGAAAGTCGCCGGCCAGGCGCGCCGCCATGTCCAGGTACTCGGGGTGGCCCTTCGACGGCGTCACGCGGCCGACGATGCCCACGACCAGGTGATCGTCGGCGAATCCCAGTTCGGCGCGCACCCGGGCCCTGGCCGCGGCGTCGGGCCGGAAGCGGGAGGCGTCGATGCCGTTGTGGATGGTCACCACTTTCGCCGGATCGATCGGGTGCATCGCCTGGAAGTTGCGCCGGATCACGTCGCTGATGGCGATCACGCGGTCGACGCGGCGATAAAGCCCGTAGTGCACCCACAGCCGCTTGGCCGCGAGCACGCCGACATGCTTCTGCAGCACCAGCGGCACGCGGCGATGCGCCAGCAGCGCCGGCACCAGCGTGAACAGGTCGCGCGACCAGTCGCAGTGGACCAGATCGATGCGCCGGTGCGTGATCAGCCGCGACAGGCGCCAGGCCTGCCGCGGGTGGACCTTGCCCCACAGGTCGAAGATCTCCGGACTGAAGCCTTCGGCGCGCAGCCGCTCCTCGATCGGTGAATCCGGCCCGCACAGCGGCACCACGACATGCCCCCGCGCGCGCAGGCGCACGCTGGTCTGCACCAGGCTCATTTCCATGCCGCCCCAGGCGCGGCTCGTGCAGACGGTGAGGATGGTCAGGGGCATGGCGGGTCCGGTCGGTGGCGGAACTCGGCACGGCGCGGCGAATCGACAGGGATGCTAGCACGCGGACGCCGCTCCGGCAACGGACGGGACTGGACGCCGACGGTGTTCGGCGCGACCTTCTCTTGGGTGAGGCGCCGCCGGCGGACGGCGGCGGCCCGGCCTGGAGGCGCCATGACCGACGACATCCTGCAGTTGGAAGCCGTGTCCATGACCTGGGAATCGGCCGACGCGGCCGGTCGCACGGTCCTGGACGGCGTCGACCTCGCGCTGGCGCGCGGGGAAGCCGTGGCGCTGGTCGGCCGCAGCGGCAGCGGCAAGTCGACACTGCTCCACGTGGCCGCCGGCATCGCCGTGCCCACGGGCGGTCGCGTGCGGCTGGCCGGGCACGACCTGACCGGCAGCGACGAGGAAGCGCGCACGCATCTGCGTCGCGCCCACATCGGCCTGGTCTTCCAGTTCTTCCACCTGTTGTCCCACCTGAGCGTGCGCGAGAACGTGGCGGTGCCCGGCTGGATCGCCGGCGACGACCGCCGGCGCACGCGCGAGCGCGCGGACCAGCTGCTCGACCGCGTGGGCCTGCTGGACCGCGGCGACGACCCGGTGGGCCGCCTGTCCGGCGGCGAAATGCAGCGCGTGGCGCTGTGCCGCGCGCTGCTGCGCGGACCGGCGCTGGTGCTGGCCGACGAACCCACCGGTAGCCTGGACGACCGCACCGGCCGCGAGGTGATGGACCTGCTGCTCTCGTTGACGCGGGAAGAGGGCGGCGCGCTGCTCTACGTCACGCACTCGCGTGAACTGGCGGCGCGCGCGGACCGCATGTGGCGCCTGGTCGACGGTCGCCTGCAGGCGGGGGACGCGGCGTGATCGGCTATCTCCGGCGCGGGCTGACGCAGCATCTGCGGCAGTCGCGGACGCTCGTGGCGCTGACGGTGCTGGGCGTGGCGCTGGGCGTGGCCTCGGTGGTGGCCATCCAGACGCTGAACCAGGGCTCGCTGCGCGCCTTCGACGGCAGCGTGCGCGCGGTCAGCGGGCAGGCCGACCTGACGATCACCGGCGTGCTGCCGTTCCTGTCTGAAACGCTGCTGCCCACGGTCCTGGCCGATCGCGAGGTTGAGAGCGCCTGGCCCCTGATCCGCGCGAACGTGGCCGTGACCGGCCGGCCCGACCTGAATCTGGAAGTGGTCGGGTTCGACGTGTTCGCCCCCGTGCGCTATCCGCTGCAGGATGCCGCGGCGCGGCAGTCCGACCCCAACCGCCTGCTGACCGAAGCGCTGGCCCGGCCGGGCTGGGTCGCGGTGACGCCCGAGCTGGCGGCCGCCGAGGGCTGGGCCGTCGGCGATACCATCGCCGTCAGCAGCGGCAGCCGCGCCGTCACGCTGGAAGTCGGCGCGCTGGTGGACTTCCGCCGCTTCGAGCCGCTGGCTCCCCGGCGCCTGGCGGTCATGGACATCGCCCAGGCGCAGGAGATGTTCGGACGGCCGGGACGGATCCAGCAGATCGATGTCGTGCTGCGCGAGGGCGCCGACCCCGCGGCGGCGGCCCTGCGGCTCCAGGAAGCGCTGGGCCCGGGCGCGCGCGTCCAGACGCCCGAGCAGCGTCGCCAGGACGCCTCCGGCCTGCTGGCCGCGTTCCGGCTGAATCTGACGGCGCTCAGCCTCATCAGCGTGTTCGTGGGCGTGTTCCTGGTCCTGACGACGGTGCAGGCCTCGCTGGTGCGCCGGCGGCGCGAATTCGGCGTGCTCCGCGCGCTGGGCGCGACGCGCGCGCAGGTGCTGGGGCTGGTGCTGGGCGAATCGGCGGCGCTGGGCGTGCTGGGCGTGGCGGCCGGCATCCCGCTGGGCTGGTTCGTGGCCCGCGGCAACCTGCAGAGCGTCAGCGCGACGCTGACCAGCATCTACGTGGCCGAAGGCATCGACCGGTTGACGCTGCCCCCTTCGGTCATCGCGCTTGGCGTGGCGGTCGGGCTGCTGGGCGCCATCGGCGGGGCCCTGCTGCCGGCCTGGGATCTGGCGCGGCGCGACCCGCTGCGGCTGCTGTCGCCGCTGGCCCTGCACGAAACCGCCGGACGGCACGCCGGTCGTCTGGCCCTGGGCGCCGGCCTGCTGGCAGCGCTCGGCTCGCTGTGGTTCTTCACTCTGGGTCGCGAGCTGCGGCTGGGCGGCTTCGTCTACGGTTTCGTGATGATGCTGTCGCTGCCCCCGCTGGTCCCGCTGGTCGTGCGCACGGTTTGCCGCCGCGCGCACCCGTCACGGTTCGGCCTTGCGCTCAGCCTGCGCAATCTGCTGGCCCGCCTGCAGACCACCAGCTTCGCGGTGGCGGCGCTGGCGATCACCGTCAGCATGATGTTCGGCATCACCATCCTGGTCGGCAGCTTCCGCCAGACCCTGGTGACCTGGCTGGACGTCACCATCCAGGCGGACATCTACCTGAGCAGCGAGTCCTGGCAGCGCACCGGCAACGACGCCTTCCTGGACCGCGATCTGCTGGACCGGCTGGCGGCGTGGCCCGGCGTGATCTCGCTGGAGGAGCAGCGGCGCCTCCGCGTAACCACGACGGACGGACGACCGGTCTGGCTGAACGGCCTGCGCATGACCGACCGACCGCTGCCGGGCGTGCCCCGGGCCGATCTGGCCACGCGCCTGCCCCTGCTGGCGGGCGAGCCGCGGGCCGCCGTCGCGGGCCTGCGTGAAGGCGGCGTGCTGATCGGCGAACCGTTGTCCCGCAAAGCCGGCCTGACGGTCGGCGACACGCTGCGCCTGGCCGGACCAGAAGGGCCGGTGGCCCTGCCCGTCAAGGGCGTCACCTACGACTACACCAGCGAGGGCGGCACCGCGTTCGTGACGATGGACGTGCTGACCGCGCGCTTCGACGCCGCGCCGCCCAACAACGCGGCGCTGTTCCTGTCGCCGGGCGTGGATGTCGACACCACGGTCGAGGCGCTGCGCCGCGAGTTCGCCGACCGGCCGCTGGTGATCCGCAGCAACCGCACGCTGCGCGGCGAGGTGCTGGCGATCTTCGACCAGACGTTCGCCGTCACCCGCACGCTGCAGGGCATGGCGCTGCTGATCGCCGCCCTGGGCGTGTCGGTGACGCTGCTGATCCAGGCGCACGAACGCGCCGGCGAACTGGCCCTGCTGCGCGCGCTGGGCGCCACGCGCCGGCAGATCTTCGGCCTGTTCCTGGGCGAAGGCGCGGCCATGGGCGCTCTCGGCCTGCTGCTGGGTCTGGGCGGCGGCGTGGGCCTGGCCGCGCTGCTGATCCTGTTCATCAACCGCACCTGGTTCGGCTGGACGATCCGCCCGGCCTGGCCGGGTGGCGACCTGGCGCTGCAGGCGGTGGTGGTCATGGCCGCCGCGGCCCTGGCCGCGCTGTACCCCGCCTCGCGCGCGCGTCTGGCGCGGCCGGGGCAGCTCACGCGGGACGATTTGTGAGGGTGGGCATGAAACGACGTTCATTCGACCGCGGACGATTGCCGGGCGTCGGCGGCAGAGCCGGCGTCATCGTGCGGTGGTGCGTTCCCGCGGCGCTGTCGCTGGCGGTCGCCATCGGCGTCCAGGCACAGTCCCCGGGATCCGCGCCGACGGAACCGACGCCCGCCGCCGACGGCTGGCTGCGCGCGGCTCCCGGCCACGAGTGGTCGTTCCCGCGCGACCACTACGCGCATCCGCGCCATCGCACCGAATGGTGGTACCTGACCGGGCACCTTCGCGAAACGGGCGCGCCGACGGACGCCGAACCGGTCGCCTTCCAGTTCACGCTGTTCCGCATCGGCCTGGACCCGCAGGAGCCGGCGATCGACGGCTCGGCCTGGCGCGCGAGCGCGCTGGTGATGGGGCATGCGGCGGTGACCGATCCGGCGGCGCGCAGTCACATCTTCAGCGAGACGCTGTGGCGCGCCGCGGCTGGCCTGGGCGGCTTCGGCGCACCGGGCGACAGCATGCTGGCCTGGTGCCTGGCGCCGCCGGGAACGCCGGGCAGGTGGTCGATCGCGCTGCTGGAGGATTCGTTCACCGTGCGCGCGCGCGACGACCATCGCGGGCTCGGGTTCGATCTCGTCTGCGTGACGAAGACCCCGCCGGTGCTGCAGGGTCCGGGCGGCTTCAGCCCCAAGGACGCCACCGGTGAGGTCGGCAGCCTGTACTACAGCCTGCCCCGGTTGACGGTCGAAGGCACGCTGCGGCGCGGCGACCGCGACGTCGCGGTGACCGGACAGGCCTGGCTCGACCGCGAGATCTTCACCTCCACGCTCGGCGCTTCGCAGACGGGCTGGGACTGGGTCAGCCTGCAACTGGACGACGGGCGCAACCTGATGCTCTACCGGCTGCGAGCGGCCGACGGCAGTGTCGACTTCGCGCTCGGCTCCCTGGTCGGAACCGACGGGCGCGTCACCGCGCTGCCGGCCGGCGACTGGTCCCTCGAACCCCTGGCCTCCTGGACCAGCGGCGCCACCGGGGCCGGCTACCCGATCGACTGGCGGCTGCGGGTGCCCGGCGCCGCCATCGACGTGGAACTTCGGGCCGTCCTGGCCGATCAGGAGAATGTGTCGACGCGCACGGGCGTGCACTACTGGGAAGGCGGCGTGCGCGTGGTCGTGCCGCAGGGCGCCCCCGCCGCCGGGAAGCTCCTCGGGCGCGGATTCGTGGAATTGACGGGTTACGGGGCCGGGAGCCGACCACCGGTGTGAGCGGACGATCCGGATCCCGCACCGGCGCCTTCCCAGTTGCCGCCGGGGCCGAATCCTGTTAGGGTCTTAACAGGTGCCGGGCATTCCAGGCGCCTGCGCCCCTCATGCCCGGCCTCCTCTGGAAAGGAGGCGTGCCATGCGATTCCCCGTCACGGAAAAGCTCATCCAGCGGCAGATCAACCACTGGAGCCGGCTGCGCGAGTTGCTTCGCGATCAGCCGGTCGCCGCCGAAGTCGAAGCCGGACCGGTCGTCACCATCTCGCGCCTGGCCGGCAGCGGAGGTCGAACCCTGGCGACCGGGCTGCGCGACCGGTTGGGCCTGCAACTGCAGGACCATTCGATCGTCGACCGCATCGCCCGCACCCGCAAACTGGATCCCGAACTGCTGGCCATGCTGGACGAACAGGATTTCCGCCAGACCGACCTGTGGGTGCGCGGGGTGCTGGAAAACCGACTGTTCCTGAAGGAGCAGTACCGCCACGCCCTGACCGAGACCATCGACGAACTGGCCACACCCGGCGGGGTGGTGTTCCTGGGCCGGGGAGCGAACCACGTGCTGGGACACCGCGCCACGCTGCGGGTGCGGCTGGTGGCCGGTTGCGCCACGCGACAGACCCGGTTGGCGGAAAAGATGGGCCTGAGCCGCGCCGAGGCGCGCGCGCTGCTCGACGAGACGGACCGTCGGCGCGACGCGTACGTGCGCAAACTGTTCGGCGCCGACCCGCACGAACCGTCGCACTACGATCTCGTGATCAACACCGACCGGCTGTCGCCGGCCGATGTCCAGGAACTGGTGCTGCTGGCGATGCTGGGAGTCGCCCACCGCGACCACAAGCAGATGAGCGGCACCGTCTAGTCGGCCGAACGACGCCGCTGCGCCGGCAGCCGGTCCAGCATCCCGAGCAGCCCGTCGAGCACCGTGTACGGGTGCGGCGGGCAGCCGGGGATGTAGAGGTCGACCGGGAGCAGGTCGCCGACGCCGCTGTTCGTCTCCGGGCTGCCGCGGAACGGCCCGCCCCCGATGGCGCACGCTCCCGAGGCGATCACCAGCCGCGGCTGCGGCATGGCCGCCCAGGTGTCCAGCAGCGCGCTCTGCATGTGCGCGGTCACCGGACCGGTGACGACGATGCCGTCGGCATGCCGGGGTGAAGCCACGAACTGGATGCCGAAACGGCCCAGGTCGAACACCAGGGTGCTGAGCACGTTCAGATCGGCTTCGCAGGCGTTGCACCCACCGGCCGAGACCTGCCGCAGCTTCAGGGACCGACCGAACATCTTCTTCAGGCGACGATCCAGCGCTTCGACCCGCGGCCGCTCGCCAGGACGGACCACCAGCCCCTCGCGGGTGCGCGACGCCAGCCGCCAGTCGCGCGTGAACGTGACGGCGCCGTCCTCGCAGGCTGCCGCGCAACCGCCGCAGAACGTGCACTTGCCCAGGTCAAGCGCCGGCGTGCCTGCGTCGACCGTGATCGCGTCGTACGGACAGGCCTGCACGCACGATCGGCAGCCTTCGCGGCACAAAGCGGGATCGAGCACCGGCAGTCCCTGGAACCGCTCGGGCAGCACCGGATCCTTCTTCGGATACGGCCCGGTGCGGTGGCCCTGGCGCAGCCTTTCGGGGATGATCTTCAGCATCGCGCCCGCACTCCTTACAGGTCGAACCCGCAGTACGACAGGTTGAAGCTCTTGTTGATCAGCGGAAAGTCGGAGATCTGTTCACCGCGCAGCGCCATCGCCAGTCCGCTCCAGTTGTGGAACGACGGGTCGACGATCTTGTAACGTGCGATGTCGCCGCCCGCGTCGGTGACCGCGACGTGGACGATCTCGCCGCGCCAGCCCTCGACCAGGGCCACGGCCAGGCTGCCGGCCGCCGCCGCCGGCAGCGGCGTGTGGATCGTGCCGGCGGGAAGTCCCGCGAGCGTCTCCTTCACCCGCGCCAGGGAGCTCTCGATCTCGCGTTGGCGCACGCGCCCGCGCGCATGCACGTCGCCGTCGGGCGCCACCGCAATCTGGTCCACTCCGATCGCTTCGCCCCGCGGCGGATGCTGCGCCCGCGTGTCCATCGCCAGCCCGCAGGCGCGCGCGGCCACGCCGACCAGACCGAGTTCGCGCGCGGTGGCCGGCGTCAGCACTCCGGTGCCCTCGAGCCGCGCCAGCACGGACGGCGTGCCGAAGAACAGGCGGATCGCACCGCGGGTGTCGCGGTCGATCGCCGCCATCCGCTTGAGAATCCGCTCGCGCACGGCCGGCTCCGCGTCGAAGCCGACGCCGCCGGGCCGCACCATCCCGCGGCCGAAGCGGTTCCCGCACAATTCGGCGGTCACGTTGAGGTAGTCGCCGCGGATGCGGCCACAGAACGCCGACGTGGGCAGAAAGCCGACGTCGGTCGCCAGTCCGCCGATATCGCCGACGTGGTTGGCCAGACGCTCCAGTTCCAGCGCCACCGATCGAAGCGCGGCGGCCCGCGCCGGCGCCGCAACGCCGGCCAGCGCCTCGCGCACCAGCGCGTGCGCCGTGGCATGGCCGATGGTCGTGTCGCCGGCCACCGTCTCGACCAACTGCCGCGCGCGCGTTCCGTCGGCGTCGGAACCCGTCATCATCCGCTCGACGCCGCGGTGCTGGTAACCGAGAGCGATCTCAAGGTGCAGCACCGTCTCGCCGTGGCACTGGAAGCGGAAATGTCCGGGCTCGATGATGCCGGCGTGCACGGGACCCACGGCCACTTCGTGCACTTCGTCGCCCTCGACGCGGTAGTAGTCGATTTCGCCCGGAACCAGGGGCACATCCGGGTTCCGCCCCCAGGCGTCGGCGCCGTCGCGCCACGAGCGATGGCCGCGCACGGGCTTGAACCACGGATGGCCTTCGGCGACGACGCCGTACTGCTCGCCGATCTCGCGCTCGAACATCTGTACCTGCGGGCAGCGCGAGGCCAGCGACGGAAACCTCTCCCCGACGCGGGTCCGCAGAAGGCGCAATTCGCCCAGATCGTCGCGCGCGAGCACCGCGAACAGGTCCAGCATCGCATCGGGCGCGAAGGGCGCGGGCACCGGGGTACCGAAGTATGCCGCCACCCGCGCACCGGCCGCCACGTCGCCGAGCATCGCGTCGGCGAACACGGACCAGGGAACCGGCGGCAGCGAAGCGAGCGGCACGCAGCCTCCGTTGCGCACGACCACACGGTCGACATCGTGGCCGGTCATGGCTTGGCCTCCAGCAGGTCGGCCGCCGACTGCAGCAGGTCGCGCAGCGGCGGGGGGATGTAGAGTCCGAGCATCAGCACCGCCAGCAGCATCACCAGCGGCGGTGCCGTCAGCAGGAAGCGGTCCTGTCCGCGAAGCGTCGGTTCGCCCGGCTCGCCCTGCGTGGCGGCCAGCACGGTCGAGCCCATGCCGATGAACACCGTCGCCAGCGCGATCAGGACCACCGCCAGCACCCCCGGCCGGTCTGCGGCGACGATGCCGCGCAGGATCGTGAATTCGCTCAGGAACGGTCCGAACGGCGGCGCACCGGTGATCGCCAGGAACCCGGCCATGAACAGCGCACCGGACACGGGCAGCACGGTCATGGCCCCGTGCACCGTGGACAGCTTCTTGCTGGCGAACGTACGCTGGATATTGCCCGCCGAAAGGAACAGGCAGCCCTTCGTCAGCGCGTTGTTGACCAGGTGCAGCATGGCGCCGAAGGTGGCCAGTCCGCCGATCGCCACTCCGATCGCCAGGATCCCCATGTGCTCGACGCTCGAATAGGCCAGCATGCGCTTCAGATCGGGCTGGCGCACCATGAACACCGCCGCCAGCACCAGCGACAGCAGCCCCATCCCCAGCAGAGCCTGCCGTGCCATCGCCACGTCGCCGGCCGCGGCCATGATCTGCACGCTGCGCAGCACGGCCAGGAACGCCACACTGGTCAGGCCGCCGGACAGCAGCGCGCCGACCAGGCCGGGCGCCTCGCCGTAGGCATCGGGCTTCCAGCTGTGCAGCGGTGCCAGACCGACCTTGGCGCCGAAGCCGACCAGCAGGAACACGAAGCCGGTGTGCAGCCAGGGGCGCGACAACTGCGGCCCTTGTCGCAGAAGGTCGTCGAGCTGCAGGCTGACGTGGCTCTCCAGGCCCAGCGCCGAATAACCGATGAACATGATGCCCAGCATGGCCAGCGCGATGCCCACCGAGCACAGCAGCAGGTATTTCCAGGTCGCCTCGATCGACAGTGCGTTGCGGTTGTAGTAGATCAGCGGCGCGCTGGCGATGGTGGTCGACTCGACGGCGAACCACAGCACGCCCAGATGACGGGCGATGACCGCGAGCGTCATGACCGACAGGAACACCAGCAGGCAGGGCACGATCATGCGGTTACCGCGGTCGCGCCGCAGATCCAGATAGGGCACCGCATAGATCGCGCAGCCCAGGAACAGCAGACTGGTCACCAGCAGAACCAGCGTCGAGAGCGCATCCAGCCCGACCCAGGCCCCGGGCGGCGCCGCCCGCAGAGGATGGATCACCAGCAGTCCGGCCAGCACCACGTGCACGAGGCCGGTCACGGCCAGCAGCCAGGACCGCACGCGGTACCAGGGAATCACGGCGGCCACGACAGCCATCAGCAGAGGCAACCCGACCAGCACCGCCAGCATGGCCTATCCCTTCAGCGCCGACAGGCGCTCGGTGTTGAGGGTCGAGAACTCGCGTTGGATCTGGTCCATGACGATGCCCATGATGAACACGCCCACCAGCAGGTCCAGCAGCACACCGGCCTCGACCATGAGCGGCATGGCTTCGGCCAGGAGCGTGCCGAAGACGAAGATCCCGTTCTCGAGCACCAGATAGCCGAGCACCTGCGACACGGCGTCGCGGCGCGTCATCAACAGCAGGAAGCCGACGAACAGGGTCGCCAGCGAGGTCGGGATGAACAGGCCGCCGCGGTGCTCCGGCCGCAGCGGCAGGAAGTCGGCGAAGATGAACGCGGCCGAGGTGATCAGCGCGCCCAGCACCATGGTCGGGATGTAGCCGATGAGCGGGCCGCTCTCGCGCCGCAGGCGCATCTGCCGCAGCGCGCGCAGCAGTACCCACGGGATGAGCACGCCCTTGAGCGCGAAGGCGCCCACTCCCAGCACCACCGTGTGGAAAGTCAGGCCATGGGCCGCCAGCGGGATCAGCGCCAGGAGCGCGCCCTGCGCCGCCACCGCGCGGATGCACGAGTTCAGGCGCGAGCTGCCGAGCGTGAAGAAGTTGATCAGGATGACCGCGATCAACAACAGGTTCGTCACACCGTACATCGTCCCGTTCCTTTCGGCCGCCCGTGGGCGGCGCGCGATCTAGCGCAGCACCAGCACCACGGCGAAGACCGCCACCAGGGTCGTCCCGACCAGGATCTGCGGGACGCGCGCCAGCCGCAGGCGTGCCATCACCGATTCGATCGTGCCGATCACCACCGCGAGCACGAACTGCCCGCCCAGAAAAATTCCCGCGTCCAGCCACAGGTTGCCGGTATCCACCGGCAGCACCATCCGCATGATGACGGCGCCGAGCACCATCAGCTTCAGCGCCGCCCCGTACTGGATCAGGCCCAGCAACGGCCCGCTGTGATCCAGGACCATGACTTCGTGGATCATGGTCAGTTCCAGGTGCGTGTTCGGATCGTCGAAGGGGATGCGCGCGTTCTCGACCAGAAGCACGACCATCAGGCAGACGACGATGAGCGCCAGCGAGGCGCCGGAAGAGCCCCAGGCCGCGGCCAGGTGCGCGCCCAGAAGGGCGTTGAGCGTCAGGCCGTCGGCCAGCCTCGCCAGCACGACGAAGCCCAGCAGCAGCGTGGGTTCGGCCAGGCAGGCGAAGGTCACTTCGCGCGCGGCGCCCATGCCCTCGAAGCTCGAACCGGTGTCCAGCGCGGCCGCGGCCGTGAAGAAGCGCGCCAGCGCGAACAGGTAGACGAACAGGATGACGTCGCCTTCGAACGACAGCGGCGCCGCCAGCGCGCCCATCGGCAGCAGCAGTGAAGCGACCACGGGCACCGTCACGGCGACGACCGGTCCGGCCCAGAAGATCCAGGTCGTCGTGCGGCTGACGACAATGCCCTTGCGCCACAGGCGGCCCAGGTCCCAGTACGGCTGCAGCACCGGTGCGCCCTGGCGGCCGGCGAACGCAGCCTTGGTGCGGGCAATGACCCCCAGCATCAACGGGGCGAACGCCAGCAACAGGACCAGGCGCAGCAGAGTGGTGACGATCATCGCATGACCTCATTCGACATCGCTGCCAAACCTCACTTGCCGCCGAAGATGATCAGCAGCACCAGAAGCGTCAGGGCGACGTACAGCAGGTACGCCGACGTCAGACCGTTGTGCAGGACCGCCCGCACGCGCACGAAGAGGCGCGCCGTCAGGCGCCAGCCCGGAAGCAGCAGCCGATCCAGGGCCAGATCCGGATGGTGGCTTAACACACGCGCCGGCGCCGGGAACAGCGCCGGCGGCGAAGTACGCTCCAGGCTGCGACCCGGCGCGAAGGTGGACACCAGTCCGTCGGCGAACGACGAAGCGGTGTACTGCGCCCGTGGCGCCGGCGCCGCGAAGGCGCAACCCCAGGTCGGCACGCCGCGCGCCGCGATCCGGCCTCGCCGGCGCAGCCAGGCCGCGATCACCAGCATCGGGACCAGAAGCAGGCCGGCCGCCGCGCTCAGCCAGGCTGCTTCCCGCAGGCCGCCGGACACGCCCTCGGCGGCGATCGCGCCCGCAGCGGCGATCGCCGGCGCCCATTCGGCGGTCGCCGCGCGCAGCAGCGGCGCCAGCGCCAGCGGCGCCAGGCCGATCCCGACGCAACCGGCCGCGAGCAACGCCATCGCGGAGCGCATACCCCGAGTGGCTTCCGCGCTGGTCGTCGGGCTGTTTTCGCGAGGACTGCCCAGGAACACCACGCCGAAAACCTTGACGAAACAGGCCAGAGCCAGACCGCCGACCACGGCCAGCGCCGGCGCGGCCAGCACCGCGAGCGCCAACCCCATGATCTGGTGGTGCGCGGCGGTCAGCGCCGCGCGGTAGATCAACCACTCGCTGACGAAGCCGTTGAGCGGCGGCAGCCCGCAGATGGCGACCGCGCCGATCAGGAAGAATACGGCGGTCCATGGCTGTCGTCGCAGCAGGCCGCCCATGCGTTCCAGTTCACGGGTGCCCGACGCCCTGATGGCCGAACCGGCCGCCAGGAACAGCAGCGCCTTGAACAATCCGTGGTTGATGACGTGCAGCAGGGCGCCGCCCAGCCCGAGGGCCACCAGCGCCGGGGCTCCGGCCGCGCGCCCGAGCGTCGCCAGCCCCAGCCCCATGACGATGATGCCGATGTTCTCGACGCTGTGGTAAGCGAGCAGACGCTTGATGTCGTGCTGTGCGAGGGCCAGCGAAACGCCCGCAACCGCGGACAGGGCACCCGCGCCCAGGAGCGTCCACCCCCACCACGCGGGCACCTCGGCGTAGAACGAGATGAGCCGCATCAGACCGTAGACGCCGATCTTGATCATCAGACCCGACAGCAATGCCGACGCGTGCGTGGGCGCCGCGGCGTGCGCCGACGGAAGCCAGACGTGCAGGGGCACCAGGCCCGCCTTCAATCCGAAGCCGAGCAGACCCAGCGAAAAGACGGCCGTGGCAGCCCCGCCCGCGGGCAACGAACCGGCTGCGGGCAAACGAAGCCAGGGATCGCCGCCGCCCAGAAGCGCGAACATGCCCAGCAGCGCCAGGGTCGCCGTGTGCGTGGACACCAGGTACAGGTAGCCGGCGCGCCTGACCGCGGGCTGGTCATCGTCGGTGCTCACCAGGAAGAAGCCGCAGAGCGCGAGGATCTCCCAGGCGGCCAGGAACAGAAGCGTGCCCTGCGCGGTCAGCAGCACCGGGAGCGCGCCGGCGGCCAGGCCGTAGAAGAAGCGGAATCCCGCGCCGTGGCGGGCGCCTTCACGGACGGGACGGTAGCCCGGGCCATACATCGCCCCCGCGGCCACGACCAGCATCACCGGCAGGATGAACACGGACGACAGCGCGTCCAGACGCAATTCGAACAGGCCGCCGGGCACCGCCCAGGACGCGCTCACCGAGTGCGGGCCCCGCCCCAGCAATCCGGCGACCACCGCGACGATTCCGAGAATCGCTCCGGCCAGCAGAAGCGCCGTCGCCACGCGTTCCGTACCCGCGTCGCCGGCCGGCTGGACAGCGTCCGCTCCGCGCCGACGACGCGCCGAAGCGCGCGCCAGCCCCGGAGCGCCCGAAACGGCCATCAACAGGGCCGCGATCAACAGCAGCGGCATCACAACGGATTCCAGTCGCCGCTGACGAACAGGCTCCACACGATCAGGACCGCGCAGGCGACGAACATGTAGAGCAGGTAGATGGGAAGGCGTCCCTGTTGCAGCCAGCGCAGCCTGACCGCGCGATCGCCCAAGCGCCACGCCAGCGGCTCGAAGAAGCGGTGCAGCACGGGGTCGAGCGAGCGCTGCCACAGCCGCGCCACGTGCGGGAACGGACCGCGCGGTCCGCTCCGGCGCACTTCCGGACGCAGCCAGGCCGGCATGAGGGACCTCTGCGCCAATTCGGCATAGCCGCTGGCCGTGTACGACATGCGCGGCGTGGGCGCGCTGTAGCCGCAGCCCCAGGTCGCATCGCGGGTCAGCGGACGGCGCCGCGCCATGACGACCGCAACCAGTCCGGTCAGCGCGGCGACCGCCACCAGCAGCCAGGCCACGCCCGCCACGCCGCCGAGTTCGTGGCCCGCTTCGGCCAGCGCCGGCAGCGAGCCCGGCGCCAGCGCCGCGATCACCGGCTGCAGTGCGCGCAGAGCCAGTTGCGGCCAGGCGCCGATCAGGAGACAGCCGAACAGCAGCGGAAACATCGGCGCCAGCATGAGCCAGGGCGCTTCGTGGGCGTTCGCCGCGCACTCGCTTCGCGGCTGACCCAGCAGCGCCGTCCCGGCCAGGCGCGTGAATGCCACCAGAGCCAACGCGCCGGTGACCGCGAGTGCGGCCGCGATCAGCAGCGGCAGCAGGCCGGTCAGCCCGTCGGCGGCACGACCCGCGCGCAGCAGACCCAGATAGAGCAGCCACTCGCCGACCAGGCCGTTGAGCGGCGGCAGCGCCGTGATCGCCATGGAGCCGCCGATCAGCAGCGCACCGCTGAAAGGCAACCGCCGCAGCAGGCCGCCCATGCGGTCCAGTTCACGCGTGCCGGCGCCGTGCGCCAGCGAGCCGGCCGCCAGGAACAGCAGCCCCTTGAACAGCGTGTGGTTCCAGACGTGCAGCAGCGCCCCGGCGAAGCCCAGCGCCGCGATCGCCGGCTCTCCTATCGCGGCGGCCCACAGACCGAAGCCCAGCCCCATGAAGATCAGGCCCACGTTCTCGATCGTCGAATAGGCCAGCGCGCGCTTGATGTCGTCCTGGACGATGGCCAGCGCGATGGCATAGACCGCGCCGACGATCCCCAGCAGGGCCAGCGACATTCCCCAGCCCGGCGGCGGCGGCGGCAGCCAGGTCACAACGCGCAGCACGCCGTAGATGCCTGTCTTGACCATGATGCCGGACATCAGCGCCGACACATGGCTCGGCGCGGCCGGATGCGCGTCCGGCAGCCAGACGTGGAAGGGGAACAGTCCGGCCTTGGCGCCGAAGCCGGCCAGCGCCAGCCCGAACAGCAGCAGCGCCGGCTTCGCGTCGAGCCCCGCCAGCGCGCTGAACCGCGTGAAATCCAGGCCGCCGCTCCAGTGGCCGGCCAGCAGGAACATCGCCAACAGGCAGGCGCCGCCCAGGTGGCCGGCCGCCAGATAGAGCCAGGCGGCGCGCGCGACGCCCGGCCGCTGGTGGTCGAACGCGACCAGAAAGAACGACGTGATCGTCATCAGTTCCCAGGCGGCCAGGAACAGCAGCCCGCCCGCCGCGGTCAGCACCAGCGCCATCAGCGCGACCAGACCGCAGAAGAAGAACCAGTGGGCGCCCAGCCGCCGCGTGCGGCCCGCCGGCGCCAGGTAGCCCGCGCCGTAGACCGCGCACAGGGGCGCCAGCACGAACAGCGGGATCAGGAAGCCGGCCGCCAGCGGATCGATCGTCAGCGTCAGGCGGCCGCCCGGCACCGCCCACGGCGCGTCGAGATGAGCCGTGGCGCCGCCCAGCAGCACGCCGAAGGCGGCCACCAGGCCGGCCCCCGCTCCGAGCACGGTGCCGACCGCGGCGAAAGCCGAAGCCAGATGCGCGCGCCGTCCCGACAGAAGGGAACCGACGCCGCCCAGCACGATCGCGCCCAGACCACCGAGGAACCACGTCATCGTCATCGGACGGATCCGCACTCGACGGGCGCGCGCAGCGCGGCGTGGATGAGTTCGCGGCTCTCTTCGCCGAGCACGGCCTGCCGGAACGGCGGCTGCTTCAAAGCGAACATGAGTTGCGCCTGCAGGTGCAGCTGGGCGCGCAGCGTCGGCGACAGCAGTGTGAACAGGACGCGCACCGGCACGCCGTCGAGCGCGCGGAAGTCGACGTCGTTCTCCAGGTAGCAGAGCGTGACGGTCGGCCGCATGACCGGCAGCAGACCCGGATTGTGGATGTGCGGCACCGCGATGCCTTCACCGATGCCGGTCGAGGCGAGGTTCTCGCGCGCGATCAGGGCCTGCACCAGCACTGTGCGATCCAGTTCGTCGGGCAGCCGCAGATGCGCCACGACATCGGCCAGCACTTCATGGCGCGTGCGGCCCTCGATGCGGTAGTAGATCCCGCCGGCTTCCAGGCAATCGGCCAGCGTCGGCAGCGGCAGGGACTCGGGCTCCGGTTCGGTGAGCGCGGCGGGCGCCAGCCCCATCCGGCGCGAGGTGGCCCAGGCCAGCAGTTCGGCGCGGTTGAAGCGGTAGGTCGCCCCGATCCGCATGGCCGGCATGATGTCCTGCCGCAGCCAGCGGTAGATGGTCTTTTCCGACACGGACAGCAGCCGGGCGGCGTCCTTCACGGTGAGATTCAAAACGGCGCTCCTGTGGCCAACGGTCAGCACGAATGGACATCGATGGACATCATTAGCGCACGGGTCGCCGTTGTCAAACAGGAATCGGGATGTCCACAGACAGGAACGGTTGAGCAATCAGGCACAAACGAGCTTATCGCTTGTCCGTCAAGAGGTTGAGTCGATGAAGGGTCGGCCCGGGCAGCAGGGACGTCGCCCGCCCCGCTGCCCAGTCGTCATGGCCGGCCAGGAAATAGGGAGACAGAGGGTGCCCACTCTGGCCCCCGGGCATGTGGAACAGACCTGCCGCCTCGCGGCCCGGCGAGACGACAAGCCGCTGGCTCGCCCCGCTGGTCGGATGCTGGACCCGGGGCAGATGCGAGTCGCCCGGCAGCGGCAGCGCCGGCGCCGTCAGCCAACGTCTCACCCGGGCGGGCGCCATCGACGCGAACGGGTGGGCGATGGCCGTGGTGTTGCGCTCGCCCCAGGTCCAGGTGGAATCGGGCCGCCCCGAGGCCCCCTGGCGGGCCATCACCGTGTCGACGGCGGCGGCCACCAGCGCGTCCCAGTCGCGGTGCGGCGCCGGCAGCAGGTGCGCGGGCCGGCGCGCCAGCAGTTCCCAGACGACGGCGTGGCGCAGGGGCAGCTCGCGGTGGTCGAAGCCGGGCGCGGCGCTCCGGCAGGGCGCCGTCAGCGGCTCGTAGACCAGGTCCAGCAGGGCGACCGTGGCTCCGCGCACCAGCCGGTAGCCGACCGAGCCCACCGAGGCGCGGCCGTCCCAGTCGTCGCGGGCGAAGTGGGCGAAGCGCGCGCGCCGGGCCGCGGCCGCGCTGTCGGCCGGCGCGGGCACGGCCGCGAGCGAGGCCAGCACGAGCGAGCGCCAGTTCTCGAGCATCAACGCGCGGTCGTCCAGTTGCAGGGCCAGAAGATCGGCTTCGACCGGACGCTCGAGAGCGCGCAGTCCGTCGCGGATCTGTCCGGCGCGGGAGCCCAGGCCGTAGCCACCGTCGCCCAGCCGGCGCAGGTCCTCGCCGGCGGCGACGCGGTTGTTGGCCGTCCACAGGCGGCCTTCGGCGGGATCGACCACGCGCGGTTGCTCGGCCGCCGGGATCCAGCCGTCCCAGCGGCAGGTCCCGTCGGCCCACGAGGCGGGCCAGCGCCCGTTCCAGCCGACGCGGCGCGGCAGCCGCGAGGCGATCGTCCAGGCGATGCGCCCGTCACGGTCGGCGCAGACGAGATTCTGACCGGGAATGCCCAGACGCGGGGCCAGCGCGACGACGTCGTCGACCGTGCGCGCGTCGGCCATGCGGGCCAGCTCGACGTTGACCGCACCGGGATCATGCGCGGCCCAGCGCAGGACCAGCGGCCGTCCGGCCGCGTCCTGTTCCCAGACCGGACCCCAGCGGGACTCGCGCACGCGCAGCGTGTCGGGAGCGGCGCCCGCCACGGCGATCACCTCGGTGAACACCTTCAACGTGTCCCAGCCGTTGGGCGTCAGGTAGCGCGCCGGGTCCGCCGGATCGGTCTCGAGCACGACCAGATCGAGCCAGTCGGCGTAGGCGTTGGTGAAGCCCCAGGCGACGCGCCCGTTGCTGCCGACGACGACGGCCGGCGTGCCGGGCAGGGTGACACCCACCGTTTCGCCGGCGCCGCCCGTGCCGGTCCCGATGCGAATGGCCGCGCGGTACCAGATGTTCGGCAGCCCCAGGCCCAGGTGCATGTCGTTGGCCAGCAGCGCGCCGCCATGGGCGGTCAGGCGTCCGGCGACAGCCCAGTTGTTGCTGCCGGCGCGGTCGTGCCGCGGAACGGATTCGCCGGCGAACAGTGACGCGCGTG
>JAIFKS010000119.1 GCA_020049465.1 bacterium
CCGTTGTCGCCGGTGATCGCTTCGGACTGGGAACGCGGCGCCCGCCGTTTCCGGGATCTGCCGGGCTTCGCCGAGGTGTTCATGCCCGGCGGCCGCGCGCCGCGCGAAGGCGAACTGTTCCGCAACCCGGCGCTGGCCCGCACGCTGCGGCTGATCGCCGAAGAGGGCGGCGATGCCTACTACCGCGGACCGATCGCCGACGAGATCGTGCGCTACTCGCGCGAGCACGGCGGCTTCTTCGCGCCGGAGGATTTCGCCAACCACGCCTCGGAATGGTGCGAACCCGTGTCGGTCGGCTATCGCGGCTACCAGGTGTGGGAACTGCCGCCACCGGGACAGGGCATCGCCGCCCTGCAGCTGCTGAACATCATGGAGCTGCACGACCTGAAGGCGATGGGCCGGGACTCGGCCGACTTCTGGCACCTGTTCACCGAAGCGAAGAAGCTGGTCTTCGCCGATCGCGCGCGCTACTACGCCGACCCGCTGTTCGCCAAGGTGCCCGTGCGCGAACTGCTGTCGAAGGACTATGCGCGCGCCCGCGCCGCCGGCATCGACATGGAGACCGCCGCCGTGCGCGACCTGCCCGGCGACCCGCCCGCGCTCAGCCGCATGGAAACGACGTACCTGTGCGCGGCCGACAGCGGCGGCATGATGGTATCCCTGATCCAGAGCAACTACACGGGCTTCGGCTCGGGCTATGTGATCCCGTCGCTGGGCTTCTGCCTGCAGGACCGCGGCAACCTGTTCGACCTGCAGCCGGGCCGGCCCAATTCGCTGGCGCCGGGCAAGCGGCCCTTCCACACCATCATCCCGGCTTTCGTGACGAAGGACGGCATACCCGTGATGGCGTTCGGCCTGATGGGCGGGGACATGCAGCCGCAGGGGCACGCGCAGGTCATCGTCAATCTGGTCGACTTCGGGATGAACCTGCAGGAGGCCGGCGACGCGATACGCTTCCACCACACGGGATCGTCCGAACCGACCGGCACGGTGATGACCGACGGCGGCGTGCTGCACATCGAGGACGGATTGCCGCCGGCGGTGCTGGAGGAACTGCGCCGCCGCGGCCATGTCCTGGAGAGCGAACCGGTGGGGGCCTACGGCGGCTACCAGGCGATCCGGCGCGATCCGGTCACGGGCGTCTACACCGGGGCGACGGAAAAGCGCAAGGACGGCTGCGCGGCGGGCTACTGAACGGGCGGGCGCTTCGCGGCCGTCGAAGCCGAGTCGGCCAGCGCGGCCGCCAGTTCGCGCACCAGCCTGCGCGCCACGGCCGCGTTGAAGTGCTGCGGGTCGTCGAAATTGGCCGCGTCGGCGGTCAGCGGACCCGGCACGTCGTAGTCCAGCACGCGGCCGAGGCGGGACAGCTCGATCTTGCCTGCCTCATATTCTTCCTGCAGGCCGTGCGCCGGCAGCAGCGCCCGCAGGTCGTCGTGCGTCGGCGGGATGAGGAACACCAGATCGATGCCCTGCTCGCGGCAGTGGCGCGCGACGTCCTCGAGCCGCGCCAGCAGCACCCGCGGGCGCGACCAGCGGCGGCAGTACAGGTCGGCGCCGGGTCCGAGCTGGTGCTGCCAGAAAGCCTCGCGCGTCATGGGCGGCTTTTCGTCGACGAAACTGCGCCCGGTGGCGGCGGTGGCCAGCACCAGGACACTGGCCTTCGTCACCAGCGGCGAAAGGTAGTAGGACGGCAGGTCGCGGCTGACCTGGCGCGCCGTCGGCAGGCGGTTGAGGCGGTTGTTCTCGTTGGTGAGGCTGAACGGCACGCCGATGACCACCTGCTCCAGCCGGGTCGTGGCGTCCGCCAGCCAGAAGGTGTCGATGGCCTCGTCGAGCGTGCCGGCGCCATAGGCGAAATTGAAGACGTCGAGGCGACCCAGTTCGGCGAAGTACTCCTCGCGCAGCGCTTCGCTGCGGCTGTCCCCCAGGATGATCACCGGCTTCGGCGCGCGCTCGAACTTCAGGATCTTGTGGACCTGGTAGTCGACGACCGAGGCGACCGCTTCGCGCGGCAGGTCCAGATCGAACAGGCCGCTGCGTTCGAAAGGGTCGACCACGACGTTGAACAGCGCCACGCCGGCCAGCAGCGACAGCAGCAGGCCCAGCAGGATCCGCAGGTAGGAACCGGCGCGTGGCAGCGGACTGTTCAGGACGGCCTCCTCAGAACCGGTAGTAGATGAATTCCATGACGCGCGACATCTGCACGACGGCAAGCGCTCCCAGCACGGCGATTACGCCGGCCCAGCGGGCCGTCGGCCGCCAGACGGGGAAGCGACCGGGGGTCGGCTGCCAGACGCCGCCGCCCGGATCCAGCGCCACGCCGGTCCAGGCGAACAACCGGGGCACGTCGGGCAGGAAGCGGCACGTGAACCACAGTGCCGCGAGCCAGGGCACGCCGCGCAGGCTGAACGTGCCCGCGTTCAGGCCCGTGAACTCGACCCAGGGCGACAGGAAGGCAAGCGGCGTGGCGAGCCGCGCATCGAGCACGGCGCCGTTCAATCCGAAGGCGCCGCGCAGCATGCCGACGGCTCCGGCGAGCGTTTCGGCGCGGAAGAAGTTCCAGATCAGCACCACCAGAGCGAACGTCAGCACCGAGCCCAGGCCCGATTCCAGGCGGCCGACCGGCCGCGTCCACAGCCGCGGCCGCCACTGGCGCCACATCGTGTTGAGCACCAGCAGCACGCCGTGCAGCAGGCCCCAGAGCACGAAATTCCAGCCGGCGCCGTGCCACAGCCCGCCCAGCGTCATCGTCAGCAGCAGGTTCAGCCAGCGCCGCGCGCGGCCGTGACGGTTGCCGCCGAGGGGGATGTACAGGTACTCGCGCAGGAATCGCGAGAGGGTCAGGTGCCAGCGGCGCCAGAAGTCGATGATGCCGGTGGCCTGGTAGGGGGCGTCGAAGTTGATCGGCAGCCGGAAGCCGAACAGCCAGGCCAGGCCCAGCGCCATGTCGCAGTAGCCGGAGAAGTCGAAGTAGATCTGGAAGGCGTAGGCCAGGACCCCGCCCCAGGCTTCGAAGAACGTGATGACGGCGCCCTGATCGGCGGCCTCGAACACCGGCGCGGCGAAGGCGGCGACGCTGTCGGCCAGCACGACCTTCTTGAACAGGCCGAGCAGGAACAGACTCAGGCCGACGGCCAGGTGATCGCGCAGCGGTCCGGCCGCCTTCGGCGTGCGGAACTGCGGCGTCAGCTCCTGCTGCTTCACGACGGGTCCGGCGATCAGCTGCGGAAAGAAGGTCACGAACAGCGCGTAATGCAGAGGATCGCGCTCGGCCGGTTCGCCGCGGTACACGTCCACCAGGTACGAGATCTGCTGGAACGTGAAGAAGGAGATGGCCAGCGGCAGGACGATGGCGCCGATCTGCGCGTCGCCGCCGGTCATCCGGTTGAGGTTGGCCACGAGGAAGCCCGCGTACTTGAACCAGGCCAGCGCGGCCAGATTCAGGCCGACGCCCAGCGCCAGCAGCGCACGATCGCCGCGCCGGCGCTCGAAGGCGCGCCCGAACGCGTAATTGACGCCGCTCGACAGCAGGATCAGGCCCAGATACTTCGGTTCCCACCAGCCGTAGTACGCCAGCGAGGCCAGCAGCAGCCAGCCCAGGGCCGGCCGATCCAGGCCGCGGCGCCGCAGCAGCCAGAATCCCGCCACGGCCACGGGCAGGAATCCGAAGATGAAGAGGTGGGAGTTGAACAGCACGGACGGGCTTCCGGTTGGTGGTCCGCGGCCGTCAGGCCGCCCGTTGCATCGCGTGCGGTTCCCGCCGGCGTCGGCGCCGCCGTTTCGCGAGCAGTGGCGAGATGAACATCCACATTCCGGTCAGCCACATCAACAGCAGCGCGATTCCCGTGGGCAGGAACACGCCCAGCCGGCCGATCTCGCCGCCGAAGAACGACCCGTCGTGCAGCGACTCGATCGTGTCCGAACGGCGGAAGGCGCTCTGCAGTACGCGCCCGGTGCCCAGGTCGACCTGCACTTCCCAGCCGTTGTTCAGCCAGACCTTCGCCACGCCGCGGCCGGGGCGCACGTCCAGGCGCCGGACATCATCCCAGCCGGTGACGCCCAGTTCGGGTACGGCGCTCACGCCGGCCAGGATCTCGGGGAAGCCGATCACCGGCGTCGTGCCCGTGCCCCGCTGTTCGACCGGCTGCACCCAGGCCCAGTGCTTCTTGACCTGGAGCAGGATCCCGCTGGCGATGATGACCAGCACGGGCAGCGCCACCAGCAGGGTGGCCCAGTAGTGGGTGCGGCGGTTCAGCAGGTGCGCGTTCATGCGGCGGCGGCCCTTCGAAGGCGACGGCAGGTCGCGGGCGAATTCAAGCCCGGGTGGCGGCTGCCGGCCGTCGTACCCAGGCGCAGCGGGCAAGATAGGGCCTGCGGGCCGCCCGGCGCCAGCGGCGGCTCCCTGTGTAACCACGGTCACAGACGGAATCGGGATAACCCCTTATCGTTCCCCGCACGAGTGAAGGCACACCCTCTGGACCGGAAGGGCATCCAACATGACCTGCAATGTCGGCGGCATCGACCGCGGGATCCGTATCGCGATGGGCGCCGCGCTCATCGCCTGGCCGCTGTTCCTGGACGGTCCCGTCTGGGGCTGGATCGGGGCGATTCCACTGGCCACCGGCCTGATCGGCTGGTGCCCGATCTACCTGCCGTTCGGGCTGAAGACCTGCAAGGTGAAGAAGCGCTGAGGCGGTCGCGGCCAGCGGCGGTCCGCTCACAGCGTAAAGGCGAACGGGGCGCCGACCGTCCAGTACGCCTCGACGCCGTCGCTCAAACGCCGCAGCGCCAGGTGTCGGCGGATGGACACGCCGGTGTCGGTGCTCAGAGCCCGAACGAGATTCCGGCGCCGAGGGACCAGAACCTGGCATCGTCAGCGTTGCCGCCGACCAGCTCGAAATGATGCCGGAGGCCCAGGCTGTAGTCGCGACCGCCCGCGTCGCGCCAGCGGAGGCCGCCGCCCAGATGGGCGCCCAGAAACAGGTCATTGGAAATGCTCCAGCCCACGCCGGCCGCACCGAACGGCCGCAACCGGGCGCCGGCGCCGTGCAGCCGCAGGTCCAGCCCGACGGCCAGCAGGGGATCGCTCCTGGTCAGGTATGTCGTCCCGAAGGACGTTCCCCTCAGAACGTCGGCGCCGATGAGGTGGTACTCGATGACCGGCCCCATCTCGATCCCCGAGCCGATCCGCCGCAACACCCCGATCCGTGCGCCCGGGCCGCCACCGTCGATCTCGCCGCGGCGGCCGAACGAAAAGCAGGGCTCGAGGTGTAGGCGCGTCCGTGACGGTTCCGCGGCGGTCGGCGTCGTCGTCCGCTCGCCGGACCGCGGATGGATCGTGTACCAGTCGTGCGTCATCAGGCCGATGCCGGCGCCGATGACGCGGCCGAACAGCGCGCCGGCCACGGAGCCGACGAGCGCGCCCCCGATGATCGGCCCTTCGGGTCCGTCGTCGTCGTTGTTGATACTGGCGATGGCCACGCCGAAGAGCAGACCCAGGGTGCCGCCGACCACCACGCCCGAAGTGGTGCCCCAGCGGGCGCCGCCCGCCGCCGCCGAGTGCCGCTGCTGCACCCGCACGATCTCCGCCAGGGGCACGCGCCGCAGGTGCGCGGCCGCCGGCGCGCCGCCGTCGGCGCTGAAGTGTTGCGGCGGAACCAGCAGAAGGGTGTCGGCGACCACGCGCCAGGGATGACCTTCGACCGGCGTACCGGCGGCGAGGCTGACGCGCAGCGGCTGCCGGGCGTCGACGGTGGCCAGCAGTTCGCGCAGGTCGTGGGGCGCCGGAGGTTCGGTCGCCAGCGGAGCGGTCGTGAATTCCGTCGGGGGCGGGGGATCGTCGGCGGCGGGGGCAGGGCGCGGCGATCCCAGTGCGACGGCCGTCAGCAGCAGCAGAGCGCACACGGCCGGCCATGGGGTCGTCCGCGCGGCCGGCGTTGTTCGGGTCATGGGCATCGCGTCCGTGCTCCGGATCCGCCGCGAGGAAGCTGCGGCCTCGGTCTCGATCATCAGCCGCTGGTGTCATCGCGAAGATACGCGGGCCGGCCTCCGGTGTCAGCCGGGGAATGGGCGCGCGCCGCCGCCCTCGAGTGGGCTGTTCCGTTCTCTGGGTTATTCGTTCGATGTGCGGTACACTGATGTGCGTGTTGCGGGTCTCGTCATCAACCGTCGCCGGTCCCCGGGGTCCGCGACCTGGAGGAGACATGGGGGTGGGACGTTGGCGCCGGGGAACCGCACTGCTGGTCATGTCCGTCGGGGTGCTGGCCCTGGACGTCGTCACCGGACCATACATCCAGTTCCCGATCACGTTCGTGGCGCCGGTCGGCCTGGCCGCCTGGTACCTGGGGCGACAGGCGGCCCTGGGCTACGCCGTGGGGCTCGTCGCCTGCCGGTTCGCCATCGCCGTGGGCGTGGAATCGGAGATGAGGCCGCTCTGGTCGGTGTTCGTGAACGCGGGCATCCGTCTGGCGGTGCTGGGCGGTCTGGCCGTGCTGCTGGACCAGGTTGCCTGGCAGAAGCGGACGCTGGCCGATCGGTTGCAGATGCTCGAGGGCATCCTGCCGATCTGCGCCTTCTGCAAGAAGATCCGCCGCGCCGACGGGACGTGGGAACAGATCGAGTCCTACGTCAGCCATCACTCGAAGGCGCAGTTCAGCCACGGCTGCTGCGAGGCGTGCGCGCGCGAAGAGTACCCCGAATTCCTGGCCGGCTCCGCCGATCCGGAGCCGGATCCCGGCCGCCGCCGCTGATCGCCGCCCAAAGGAGTCCCTCGATGCACACACCCGAGGCCCTGCTCGACCTTCAGGAGCGCGCTCACCGCAACCTGGCCGCCCTGCTGGACCACTGCCGCGAACTGGACGCCGAACAACTGAACCGCGAACTGCCCGGCTTCGGCTATCCGACGGTGCGCCTGCAGCTGCACCACGCGATCGGGGCCCAGGAGTACTGGCTGGGCGTGCTGCGCGGCGTCGTCGAGGTGGAGGACAACGACGCGGACTTTCCCGCCATCGACACGCTCGAGGCCTGGCGCGCCCGCGTGTTCGCGTCCACCGAAGCCTATCTGCGCAGCGTCTCCGCGGCGACGCTGAACACCGCCCGTCCGTACCTGACCTGGGGCGGCCGCGAGAAGACGATGGCGCCGGCGCACGTCATTCTGCGCACGCAGACGCACCTCTACCACCATCAGGGCCAGGTGCTGGCCATGTGCCGGCTGCTGGGCAGGCCGGCGGGCGGGTTCGATTTCCCGCTCACCTGAGGGGCCCGCGGCCTGGTTCATTTCATCCACCGGTCCCTGTCGCCGAAACCACCCGCTTCATGG
>JAIFKS010000044.1 GCA_020049465.1 bacterium
GCGCTCGGCGTCGAGGTTGGCCGGGTCAAGGACGCGGTCATCGGCCCGCTCGTCCGGACGCTCGGGCGGACGCGCCTCGTCGCGCGGGGTCAGATCATCGTCGCTCATGGCGCGCTTTCTGCCGGGGCGGTGGACGCCGGCGCCAGGGGTGCCCACAGCGCAGCCGCCTGCGCGGCGGTCATGATCGCCCCTCCGGACACCACGAGTTTGATCGCTTCCTCGACGCTGAGCCCGACCGGCTGCATTTCAGCCCGCTGGACCAGCAGCAGGAAGCCCGATGTCGGATTCGGAGTTGTCGGCAGGAACACGGCCACCAGTTCGGAATCCGGCTCGTCGCGGGTCACGAACGCCAGGGCCTTGCAGCCCGGCCGGGGGAAGTCGACCATCACGACTTTCTTGAAGGACTGCCCTTTGTCCTTCCCAATCACGCCGGCGATCTGCTTGAAGGTCGCGAACAGCCCCTTGACCAGCGGAATACGGTCGAAAACCCGGTCGACCAGCCCGAAGAAGGCCATCCCCACCAGGTTGCGGGTAAACATCCCCAGCAGGACCAGAAGCGGCACGAAGGCGGCAAGGCCCAGCAGTGTCAGCGCGAACTCCGGATAGTGGTCGCTGAAATACGGAATCCGGCTGAGAAACGGACGCAGGAACCCGGCGATCAGACCATAGATTTTCCAGAGCACCCACATGGTGAGCATCACCGGCGTGATGGCCAGAATGCCGGTCAGCAGGTTGCGTCTCAAGAATCCGAGCACGCCGCCACCTCTTTCAAACCGTGTCGCGCCGCAGGAAGCCCGGCAGGGGCGAAGACGCCCGCAGCAGCACCCGCAACATGCGCTGATCCACCACATCCTCGACCGTAACGCTGAAGCCGGCCACCGTGTACGCGTCACCGGCCTGCGGCACGTTGCCCGCAGCCTCGTAAACCAGGCCGCCCAGCGTCTCGCTGTCCTCCACGCCGGCGGCGTCGCCGAACGTCACGCCCAGGATCTCCTCGAGTTCCTCGAGGTTGATCTTGGGGTCCAGGCGCACGGTATGGTCGTCGACCCAGGTGACCAGTTCCTCCTGCTCGTCGAACTCGTCCTCGATGTCGCCGACGATCTCCTCGATGACATCCTCGAGCGTCACCAGACCCGCGGTGCCGCCGTATTCGTCGATCACCACGGCCATATGGATCCGCTTGGAACGGAACTCGTCGAGCACCTCGTCGATCTTCTTGCTCTCGGGGATGAAGTAGGCCGGCCGCACCAGGTCGGAGACCTTGCGGCCCTCGGCCTCGAACCGGCCGTCCTGCACCAGACGCAGAAGATCCTTCGAATAGAGGATGCCGACGACCCGGTCCACGCTGCCCTGGTAGATGGGCAGGCGCGAATGTCCCTGTTCGATCACCGTCGGGACTATGTCCAGCACCGAGGAATCCCCGTCGAGCGCGATCATGTCGATGCGCGGCACCATGATCTCGCGGACGGCGGTGTCGTGGAAGTTGAAGATGCTCTGGATCATCTCGCGCTCGTCCTCGTCCAGCGCCGAATGCTGGCCCTCTTCGCTCATCAGGCTGCGGATCTCGCCCGTGGACAGATGCGGCTGCATGTCGGCCGACCACAGGGTATCGTCGACCCGGTCCATGATCACCAGCATCAGGGCCGCCCAGGGCCGCAGCACCCAGCACAGCGGATAGACCAGCGTGCCGACGACCTTGGCGTACCCCACGGCGGCGCCTGCCGCCAGCGTGCGCACCAGGAGCCCGCCGAGCGTCCAGACCAGCGTCGATCCGATGCCGAACACCAGAAGGAACCTGACGTCCACGGGCGCCGGCCAGACCGACTCCAGCAACCTGCCCAGCGACCAGCCCCCGATCAGCGAACAGCCCAGGTACAGGGCGCCGATCGTCACCTGGAAGCGACGATCGTGCGCCAGATAGTCTCTCAGCGCCGGCCCGACGGGACGGTCCTCCAGCAGCCCGTTCCGAAAGAGCCCGCTCACGCGGTAATGCGCCGCCATCAGGCCGCCCAGCAGCATGGCGCAGCCCCAGGCGAGCAGGGCCAGCGTCACCGAGGCGCCGACGCCGTTCCAGGAACCGGATATAGTGGCGATCAAGGGTTCATGCCCCTTTGGCGAGCGGATGCGGCAGCCCGCACCCGCGCAGAACGGCGGTTTCCAGGTCCATCATGGCCCGGCGATCCGCTTCCTCGTCGTGTTCCCAGCCGAGAATATGCAGGCACCCGTGCACCACGAGCAACGCCATTTCGTGATCCGGCGCCCAGCCCCGCTCCGCGCAGCGTCCGGTGATGAACGCCGGCGCCAGCACGACTTCGCCGGCCAGCATGGCTGATCCCGCGTCGGCTTCCAGCGGATCGGCCCAGAGGTCATGATGCGCCCCGCGGTCGCCGGCCCGCGCAGCGGGCGTTTGCCCCGCCTCGGAGGACTCCAGCAGATACGAGAACGAGAGCACGTCCGTCGGTCCGTCCGCGCCCCGGTACGCGCGGTTCAGGTCGGTCATGGCCCCGTCGTCCACCAGTACCAGATCGATCCGCCAATCGACCGGCCCCAGCGCCGCCGCAAGCTCCGTCAGCAACCTCCACGGCGCGTGCAGCGCCGCAGCCGCGGCCGGCGACGGCTCGCGCCGGCGGTCGATCAGCGTCAGGATCATGCCCGTGTCCTCGGTTCGGCCCGCCGGTCGTGCGGACGATCGCCGTCACGGTCCTTCTGGCCCGGATAGACGATGCGCGCGTGATGAATTCCCGTCAGGAGTGGCACGAAGGCGTCGCGGATGCGCGCGATGTCGCTGAGCGACAGGCCCGACTGGTCCAGTTCGCCGCTCAGCATCCGCTTGTCGATGATCTGCTTGGTGATTTCCTTGATCCGGCTGGGCGTCGGCTTGACCAGGGCCCGCGTAGCCGCCTCGACCGCGTCCGCCAGCATCAGGATCGCCGTTTCACGTGAATGCGGACGCGGTCCCGGATAGCGGAAATCGTCCACCTTCACCGTCTCGCCGCCCTCGGCCTCGAGCGCCTTGTGGTAGAAGTACTCCATCACCATGGTGCCGTGGTGCTCGGGAATGAAATCGATGACCTTCTGCGGCAGCCGCCAGCGCCGCCCCAGTTCGATGCCTTCCTTCACATGCGCGGCAATAACCAGCGCGCTCATGCTCGGACTCAGCTCGTCGTGCTTGTTCTGGCCCGGCGTCTGGTTCTCGACGTAGTACTCGGACTTCTCCATCTTTCCGATGTCGTGGAACAGGGCGCCGACCCGCGTCAGCAGCGCGTTGGCGTCGATGGCCCGCGCCGCGTGCTCGGCCAGTTGCCCGACCACCTGGCTGTGGTGGTACGTGCCCTGGGCCTCGAGCGCCATGCGCTGCAGCAGGGGATGGTTCAGATCCGACAGCTCCAGCAGCGTCAGATCCGAACAGACGCCGATCATCGGCTCCGCCACCGGCAGGACGAACAGGCCGAACGCGACCGACAACACCGGGATGAACAACCCCACCAGGTACACGGACTTCGTGCCCTGACTCCCGCCCAGATCGAGCAGGAAGATCAGGGTGATCGACAGGAACGTCAGCAGCAGGATCGTCCGGTAGAACAGGCTGCGCTTGTAGACGCGACGCACCGACATCACCGTGACCATGCCCAGGATGTACCAGGCGAAGACATGGCCGGCCTCGACGTCCGGCAGCACGGCCAGCAGCGTGACCGCCAGCAGCGTGGTGGTGTAACCGACGCGCCCCTTGAACAACACGGTGGTCAAGAGCGCCATGAGGATGATGGGCACCGCCAGCGGACCGAGCATCTGCCGCGACAGGGCCACCGAGGCCCCGATCAGGTACATGCCCAGGATCACGGCGATGGCCCATTGGAAACGCCGCTGACCCAGCTGTCCCGGGAAATGCAGGCCAGCCAGCCAACCGTACAGCAGCAGCGTCATCGCCACGAGCAGCGAGCGCGACACGTAGCGCGCCACGATCTCCAGACCGCCTTCGCCGCCGCCGCGGCTGCGCAACCGCGTCTCCAGTTCCTGCAGCCAGCGCGCCTGCTGCTCGGTCACCAGCACGCCGCGCTCGATGATGCGTTCGTTGGCGATGAACGATCTCGACACCGCCACGGTCTCGCGGGCCTGCTCCTGCCGCAGCCGCGTTTCCAGGGGCTCGTAGATCAGGTTCGGCGTGACTAGCGGACGCATCACCGCGGCGGCTTCAGCCGATTCCACCGGCCCGAGTCCGGCCTCGCGAAGCGCCGTGAGCAGCCGCTCGCGCACTTCGGCCTGCGTGCAGACGAGGTCGCGCTCGCGAAGACTTTCGGCCTGGCCCGTCATCACGATCACGCGACCGTAACGGCCTGCCGGCAACATGTCGGCGACCCCGCCGTCGCGCACGACGTGCCAGGCGCGGCGCAGGCGCGGCAGCAGCGAATCGGGACGGGACGGGCGCAGCAGGTGCCGCAGCTGCTCGTCCGCCGCCGACGGGAACTGCAGCGTCAGCAGGTCCACGCGGTCGTTGAGCGGCAGCGCCGAATCGGCGAGGGCGTCGGCGAGCGATGCGAACCACATCTCCATCGCGGCATTGGCGGCCGCGCTCGTCGGGATCGTGCGGAGCACGGGTGGCTGCTCAACCACGCGCTCCAGGCGCGACATCTCCACGTCGTGCTCGAGCACCGGGCCCTCGAAGGCGAACGGCGCCCTGATCTCGCGTTCGGCGATCTCGCCGGCGGCCGGGAAATCGACGCTCAGCCGGGGCACCGGCGGGAACAGCACCAGATGCAGCAGCAGCACGCCGGCGCCGAGCCCCAGCGCCCACACGGTGGCGCGCTCGGGCGCCGGCGATTCACCGCCCGGCTTCGTCGCACCGCGCAAGGGTGCGCGCGCGGGAGCCCCGCGGGCCGCCCGCGAAGCGGCCGCGGCCGCCTTCTGCTCGTTCTGCCGGATTCCCCAGCGGTACATCGCCACTCCCCCGGCTAGCCCGGTTCGCCGGTGCCGGCGGCTTCGAAGGCGTCGACGATGCGTCGCACCAGCGGGTGCCGCTGGATGTCGCGCCCGTCCAGTTCGACGAACGCCACCCCTTCGGTTTGGGCCAGGATCTCACGGACGTGGATCAGCCCCGACTTCTTGTCGGGCGGCAGGTCGATCTGGGTGATGTCGCCGGTGACCACGGCCTTCGACTGGTAGCCCAGCCGGGTGAGGAACATCTTCATCTGGCCGACGGTCGTGTTCTGCGCCTCGTCGAGGATGACGAAGGCGTTGTTCAGCGTACGGCCCCTCATGTAGGCCAACGGCGACGCCTCGATGACGCCGGACGCCATGTAGCGCGAGATCTGCGCGGCCCCGGTGATGTCCGACAGCGCGTCATACAGGGGCCGCAGGTAGGGATTGATCTTCTCCTGCAGATCCCCCGGCAGGAAGCCCAGCTGTTCGCCGGCTTCGACCGCCGGCCGCACCAGGACGATCCGGTCGACCAGCTGGCGCCTGAGGTATTCCATGGCCATGACCACGGCCAGGAAGGTCTTGCCGGTACCGGCAGGACCGGTGGCGAACACGATGTCGTGCTCGCGCACCGCATCCACGTACGACTGCTGACCCGGCGTCTTGGCGCGCAGGGCCTGCCGGCTTCCGCTGGCGTAGAGAAGCGCCTCGCCCTCGCCGGACGGTCCGTCGCCGATCTCGCGGCGCCCCACGCGCTGCTCCCACAGGTAGCCGATCGAAACCTTGTCGACCAGCTGCCCGTGCCGCACGCGCTGGATCAGGTCTTCCAGCACTTCCTGCACCAGGTCCAGGCTTTCGGCCGGACCCCGCACCAGCAGACGCTCGCCGCGAACGGTCAGCGTGCCCCCGAAGCGATCCTCCAGCAGCCGGAGATTCGCGTCGCGCGGACCCAGCAGCCCCAGCTGATCGACCCCCGAAAGATCGATCGTCATCTGGCCGGGCGGTTCCCGGTCCATCCGGCGGGGTGGTCGGCTCACGCGCCGGCTCCCTCGACGGACGGCGGCGGCGTGATCGCCAGGTTCAGCTCGCGCAACTGCTCGGGGCTGATATGGCCCGGGCTGCCGTCCAGCGGCGACGAGGCCAGGGTCGTCTTCGGGAACGCGATCACTTCCCGCAGCGACGGGCTGCCGGTCATCAGCATCACCAGACGATCCAGCCCCAGCGCGATGCCCCCGTGCGGCGGCGCGCCGAATCCCAGCGCGTCGAGGAAGAACCCGAACTTGCCCAGATACTCCTCCGGCTGCATTCCGGCGATCCGGAACACGAGTTCCTGCAGCTCGCGCTGATGGATGCGGATGCTGCCCGAACCCAGCTCGACTCCGTTGCAGACCAGGTCATAGAGCTGCGCGCGCGCCGCGCCCGGATCGCTCTCGAGCCCGGCGACATCCTCGGGACGGGGCTGGGTGAACATGTGATGGCAGGCTGTCCAGCCGGCGCCGTCGGGCGTGCGCTCGAACAGGGGGAAATTGCGGACCCAGGTGAGGGCCCACGTCCCCTCGGGAATCCAGCCCGCCAGCCGGGCCGTCTCCAGGCGCACCGCGCCCAGCGAGGCGACCGTCTTGTCCCACGGCCCGGCGACCATGAGCAGAAGGTCGCCCTCCTGCAGTCCCAGCCGTTCGGTCAGCGCCTCCTGGAACGCGGGCGACAGGAACTTGGCGATGCCGGTGTCGAACCCGCCGGCGCCGACCTTCGTCCGGGCCAGGCCGTGCGCGCCGTGCTTCTTTGCGAGTTCCTCCAGCTCGTCCACCTGCTTGCGGCTCCAGCCGCCCAGTTCCGGCGCCCGCAGGCAACGCACGGTGCCGCCCTTGGCCACCGCTTCCTCGAACACGGAGAAGCCGCAACCCGGCACCAGATCGTCAAGGGTGTGCATCGGGCAGCCGAACCGCAGGTCGGGCTTGTCCGACCCGTAGAGGTTCATCGAGTCGTCGTAGGATATGCGCGGGAACGGAGTCGTGACGATGAGGCCGGCCGCTTCCTCGAAGATGCGCGCGACCATCTCCTCGACGACCGCGAAGATGTCGCTCTCGCGCACGAAGCTCATCTCCAGATCGATCTGCGTGTGCTCGGGCTGCCGGTCCTTGCGCAGGTCCTCGTCGCGCAGGCAGCGCGCCAGCTGGAAGTAGCGGTCCACGCCGCTGGCCATCAGGATCTGCTTGTACAGCTGGGGCGACTGCGGCAACGCATAGAACTGGCCGTGGTGGATGCGGCTGGGCACCACGTAGTCGCGCGCGCCCTCGGGCGTGGTCTTGATCAGCAGTGGCGTCTCGACCTCGAGAAAATCGTGCGCGGACAGGTAGTTCCTGGCCGCCATCGCCGCCCTGTGGCGCACGGCGAGATTGCGCGCCATGACCGGATGCCGCAGGTGGATGTAGCGGTACTTCAGCCGCAGCTCTTCGCTCGCGTTCTCGGCCTGGTCGACCTGGAACGGCAGCGGCGCGCATCCGTTGAGGATGGTCACGACACCGGCCACGATCTCCACCGCGCCGGTTTCCTTGTCCGGGTTGACCATGCCCTCGGGGCGAGGTCGCACGGTGCCGGACACCTGCAGCACGCACTCCAGTCGGAAATCGCGCGCCAGGTCGAGCGGCTGACCGCTCTCGCAGACGACCTGCACCACGCCGTAGCGGTCACGCAGATCGACGAAGACCAGGCCGCCCATGTTGCGGATCCTCGACGCCCAGCCGGCCACCGTCACGGTGCCGCCGATGAGGTGCGTGTTGATCTCGCCGCAGCGGTGCGTGCGCACCGCGTCATTCGCGCTGTTCTGGCTCAACCCTCCAGGACCTCCCTGACGGTCGCCAGCAACTGGCTGCGCGCGACCGCCGTCTGTTCACCCGAACCCAGGTTCTTCATTTGCACGGAATCGGCGGCCAATTCGTCGGCGCCGAGCGTCAGCAGCACACGGGCCCGCCTCGACACCGCCGACTTGAACTGCGTCTTGAGCGCCCGTCCGGTCGTGTCCACTTCCACGCGGCAGAAGCCGCGCAGAAGGTCCGCCAGTTCCAGCCCGTCCTGTTCGGCCGGGCGCCCGCGGCAAGCCACGAAAACATCCACCGCGGTGGGCCGGCTCAACTGCGGATCGACAGACTCGTCGCCGAGGTGGATCAGGGTCCGCTCGATGCCGATCGAGAATCCGACCGCGGGCGTCGACGGCCCGCCGCACTGCTCCACCAGATGGTCGTAGCGGCCGCCCCCGGCAAGGCTGCTCTGCTTGCGGTCGCTCCCGGCGGTGATCTCGAACGTCGTCCGGGTGTAATAGTCCAGCCCGCGGACCAGCGTCGGATCGGCCTGCACCGGCACTTCGAGCCGCTCCAGCGTCTCCAGCAGGGTGGCGTGGTGTTCGCGGCAGGCGGCGCACAGGCACTCGCTGATCGGCTTGAATTCCGACAGCAGCAGCTGCACCTGATCGTCCTTCGCGTCGTAGAGGCGAAGCGGATTGGTGTCGATCCGCCCGCGTAGCGCCTCGGGCACCTCGGTCAGTCGCGCATTAAGAAAACGCTTCAAATCGTCAAGATAAGCCGGCCTGCATTCACGACATCCGATGCTGTTGACCTTCACCATCAACCCCTCGGCGTCGACGGCGTCGAACAGGGCCATGGCCAGCTGGATGACCTCAGCGTCCAGCACCGGCGAGTCCGAACCGATCGCCTCGACGCCCAGTTGGTGGAACTGCCGGTACCGGCCGGCCTGCGGACGATCGTGCCGGAACATGGGCCCCATGTAGAAGAACTTGAGCGTCCCCGGCTGCCTCTGCAGCCCGTTCTCCAGATACGCCCGCACGACCGAAGCCGTCATCTCCGGCCGCAGGGTCAGGCTCTCGCCGCCATCCCGCGTTTCGAAGGTGTACATCTCCTTGTCCACGATGTCGGTGCCGGCGCCGACCGAGCGCAGGAACAACCCCGTGGGCTCGATGATGGGCGTGCGGATCTCGCCATAGCCGTAGCGCCCGAGCACCTGCGCCCAGACGCCTTCGCACCAGCGCCAGCGCTCGATCTCCTCGAGGAAGATGTCCCGCGTGCCCTTCAACCGATGGTATCTGGCGTTCATGCCGTCTCGACTCCGGGGCTGGGTCCGGTCCACCCGGCGGCGCCCGCGGATCATCCGCCACGCCACCGGCCGCTGCCAACGGTTCCAATATGGCTCAACGCCGGGGCTGGGGCCAATCGGCGACGAAGTTCCCCCGCATGCGCTCGAAATCGGGTTCGATCAGGAGGTTGAAACCCGCCAGACCGAGGGCCGAAAGCGCCGCCCCCAGCTCGCGCTCGGCAGGCGTCAGGTCAGCAAGTTCGCGCCCGATGCCGGCCAGACGTTCCCCGAGGGCGATCCGCTCGGCGGTCGGCAACCGGCGATCCACCATGACCACCAGGTCCGGAACCGGCACGGTGACCTCCCGAATCGACCAGAGGTCCGGCTCGAGCAACCCCTGCATCCGGAAACGGTCGGCGTCCCAGTGCCGCACCACTGCGTGCGCATAGCCGCCCAAGCGCAGCGCGTGCAGCGCCGGCGCGTGGTCATAGGGATCCGGCCCCCACCCGCAGCCGGTCGGAGCGGCCCCGGGCGCCGACCCGGCCGGGCGCAGGACACCGGTCGCGCTCAGCGAAAGCGAATCCCCGAAGACCACCAACGCCGGCTGCGTCAGCCAGGGTTGGTCACCCCCGTCGGCGCCGCGGCGCGAGACGAGCACGCCGTGCGGGCGCAGGTTGCGGGGAGCAGCCCTGCGCCCGGCCGCCAGGGGCATCCAGTCGCCCGGGTCGATTCCCAGCGCCACGCCATCAGGACAGACCAGGAATTCGGGATGTTCTCCGAGCCGCGTGCGGAATTCCTGCCGCGTGCGGGCGAGGATGACCAGCGGCGGCGTGGGACGCGCCGCGGCCAGCACCTGCGCGAGTATGGGCCAAGTCGTCGCGGCCCGTCGCTCGTCGCCCGCCGGATCCAGGATCAGGACGACCGGTCCGGTCGCCCGGTGTACGGGACGCGGCCACCACAGGGAAGCGGCCGCCAGGGCGACCACGAACAGCGCCGCGGCCACCGCCACGTACCGTCCACCATTGCGCGCCGTGTCAACCACCGGCGGCACCTCCGGGCGCCGCCGGGGCGTCGGCCGGAGCGCCGACGATCACCTGGAACTGCTCCGGATCCAGCCCGATGACAGTGACCCAGTCCGGGGCTTCGACCTGCGCCGGCAGCAGGTGCACTCCGGGCGTCAGACCCGAAGCCTGCACCGTGACCCGCAGGCGGGCCCGATCGAGTACCCGCAGGGAGTCGGCCACACCGCGGACCATCACGTCGGTCCGCGCCGGCGACACCCCCACTTCCGCTTCCCCGACGCGCTTCAAAACCACGACCGGGACATCGGCCAGCGTGCGTTCGGCCAGGATGCCCACGCCGTAGTTCACCGTCACCTCGCGGACGGACAACTCCAGATGCACGTCGGGCGGAAGCACGCGCAGGCGCAGTGAGCCCGCGCCTTCGAGTTTCGACAACTCCAGGGGCGCCGTGAAGATGACCGGCTGTTCCGGGAAGTAACGCGCCGGACCGCTGACGGTCACCGAATCGGGCTCCGTCGCCGGTCGCTTGAGATAGCCGTAGCCCGGCGCCAGATCACCCGTGGTCGACAGGGCGATCGGCAACCGTCGCGTCGCCTGGCCGTCGATGCGGATCACGAACCGGTCCGGATCCACGATCGCCGCCACCTCGAGGTCCGTGACCACGTTCGCACGCTCGATCATGTACGTGAAGGGGCGCCCCGGCGTCCGTTCCGTCAGGTCGATGCGCACCACGCCGACGCCCCGGTTGAGGTACCGGTGCGCCAGCAGGCGCAGCTTGCTGCCCCGCAGCCGAACCGCGACCTCGCGCGGCAAGCCGTTGCCGGCCACCGTGCTGCCTTCGGTCAGGCCATCGATCTGCAGCGGCAGACGCGCGGTCTGTTCGACCGTCGCGGTCGACGCGACCTGCATCCAGATCACGATCGCCACGACCAGACAGCTGGCTTTCAACCCGAGCCGATTCATGGTCGGGCTCCGGCGTTCGGAAGGCGCAGACGCTGGCCGATGCGGAGTTCACGCTCACGCGCGGACAGATTGTTCCGGCGCGCGATCTCGTTCATGGTCGTTCCGTAACGGTCGGCCAGTTTCCACAGGCTGTCGCCGCTGCGCACCTTGTAGACCGTTTCCCACCGTTCGCTGGTCGTTCGCATCGCGATGACCGGCTCGGGCTTCATCTTCACCGGCGCCGTCCCCGCGCGCCACTCCTCGAGCCCGGTGACGATCGCGTCCGCCAGCCGCCTCCGCCCGGACGGGCTGCCGAGCAGGCGATAATCCTCCGGGTTGGAAAGATAGGCCACTTCGACCAGCGCCGACGGCATCGCCAGCGTCTTGAGCACCTGGAAGCCCGCCTGCTTGACGCGGCGGCCCGCCACCACGCCGCTGCGATCGGCGGCGGTGAGCATCGCGGCAGCCAGTCGGCCGGAATCCTGCAGCACACGGGTCATCTTCAGATCCATCAGGATGTCCACCACCAGGTCGGCATGATCCTCGCCCGGCGCGAGTCCCACCAGTCCGGCCGCATTCTCCTTGTCCGCCAGTTCGCGCGCTTCACGATCGGTCGCGCCCTGCAGGGACAGGAAGTACACTTCCATGCCCGAGACCGCCGGCCGCGGATGCGTGTTGCAGTGGATCGACAGGAACACATCGCCTTTTTCGCGTCGGGCGATGTCGACGCGCCGTCCCAGCGCCACCGTCCGGTCCCGGTCGCGGGTCATCACCACGCGGTAGCCCGGCAGCTTCCCGAGTTGGCGAGCCACTTCGCGGGCGATGTCCAGGACGATGTCCTTCTCCAGCAGCGACCCGCGAACAGCGCCGGGATCGTCCCCGCCATGGCCCGCGTCGATCACCACGACGAAATCCTCTTCGGGTTCGACCGGAACGGCCGGCGGTTCCGCCGCGACCGGCAATGCCACCTTCGGATCACCGGCTTCGGGCTCGGCCTCGGCGGCGTCCGGAACCTGCGCAGCCGCCACGTGCCCGGCGTCCGCACTCTCCGGCGGCGCGTCCGCCGTTTCCACCCGGGTCGCGACATCGCCACCCGCGATCTCGACGGTCCCGGCCACCTCGCCTTCGACCAGCGGAATCTCGCGGGCTGCGTTCGCGATCCGGATGTCCCCGGCGGAACCCGCAGCCGCGGGCTGGTCCAGCGGTTGCATCGCCGCCGCCGCGACCGGTTCCTGGACCTCGACGGCCGCCGGCCCCGGCTCGACAACCGGCGGCGGCGTCCCCCCTGCCCGCAGGATATCGATCACGATTCGGTCCGGCTTCCCTCCGGACGGTGGCAGGGAGAACGCTTTGAACTCGCGCCGCCCGGAAAGGTCGATGACGATCTGCGCGCGATCGGCGCCGACATTGCAGCGGATCCGCTCGACCAGGCCGTCGGCCACGCTCCGATCGCCGCCGGCTGCGAATACCGCCCCGGGGATGTTCACCGCGATACGGTCGGGGCCCTCGACACGCCGCACCTCGAAGGAACCGGCACGGTCCAGATCAAGGACGATTCTGGTGTGCTCAGGACCGGAAAAATGACGCAGCCGCAGGATCCGGGGCCCGTCCGCAGCGTGAGCGCTCCCGACGGCGGATACCGCGGCGGCGAACAATGCGGCGGCCAGCAGCACGGCCACGAGCCCGTGGCGATGCGGTCGAACGACCGCTCCCTGCTGCAACACCATGATCCAGCGCTCCTTCGGCGGGTGGACATCAGCGCCGGACGGCGCCGGCCTCCCTGCCGGCCGCATCCACCGGCCTGCGGGCAGGATACCACACGCCGGCCCGGGCGGCCAAGCGCATTGCCTGCCGTGGGGACGACCCTCTATGCGCTGCGGCCGGGCAGTGGCCCCCGGCATGTCAGCGACTGGCCACCGGGAATTCGTTCAGGTAGGAGCGGGGATTGACGGCGCGCCCGTGCAGGCGGACTTCGTAATGCAGATGAGGCCCCGTGGAACGGCCGCTGCTGCCCGACAACGCGATGGCGTCGCCGCGGCGGACCGGTTCGCCGCGGCGGACCAGCGTCCGGTCCAGGTGGGCATACACGGTCGACAGCCCCAGCCCGTGATCGACTTTCACCAGCAGCCCGAGCCCCGGCTGTTTCTCGACGGCGACGATGACCCCATCAGCCGTCGCCCTGACCGGCGAACCCGTCGGCAGGCTGATGTCCAGGCCCCGATGGAACGCCCGGCGCCCGGAAAACGGATCCATGCGGTAACCGAAGGCTGAACTCGGCCAGCCGGAAGCGCAGGGACTGATGGCCGGCACGCGCGCTCGCAGCGCTTCTCGCGCCGCGCACGTGTCCTGCAGGGCCGCATATCCGGAACGCTGAGTGCGAGCCCGGTCCAACAGCCGTCGCAGTTGCGCATCCGCGGCGCCACGCGGCCGCTCGGCAGCCGAGGCCAAGGTATCGAACGGGGGCAATTCCATCTCTTCCGCGATCCTGTCATGCGCCGCGGCAAGCCCGTCCATCTCGTCCGCCAGATCGTCCAGTTGAAGATCCAGACCAGCCATCGTGGCGCGCAGCGCCGCATTCTCCCGCGCCACCGGCGATTGGCCGCGCAGCCACGCCGGCCCGGACCCGAGCGCCAGCATGATCGCCACGGCAGCCGCCGCCGGCACGCCGATGCACGCCAGCCACGCCGCCCAGACCGGCACACTGACCCGGCGGGTGTTGCCGTCCCGCGTGTCCAGATAGACGGTGGCGCAACTGCGCTTGAGTTGCATGAAAAGGTCCCAACGAGGAATCGCCGTACGCCGGCGGTCATTTGGAATTGCCGAACCGCGGGCACGAAGCCCGGTGACCCTCCGGAAACTGCAACCGGCAGGCCATGCCACCACCACGTGCCGCGATTACCGTCCAAGTGCTTGGCGGAAAATGAATTGGCCCGCGATCACCGTGAGGCGACCGCGGGCCCTGACTTGCCGGCGCCGCCCAGGGGCGGGCATCCCGCAGCGTCCGTCAGTAGTAATCCTGCAATACGGCCTGACTCTGGCTCAACCTGAGTTTGGCCAGCGCCTTTTCCTTGATCTGCCGGATCCGCTCGCGCGTCAGTCCGAGCCGTTCCCCGATCACCTGAAGCGTCTGCGCTTCCTCCCAGCCCAGCCCGAAGTACAGGATGACGACCTGCGCCTCGCGCTCTGAGAGCACGGACAGGCAGCGCCGCACGTCTTCGCGCAGACCGCGCTCGAGCACCGCCGCATCGGGTGCGGCCTGGGTCGTATCTTCGATGACCTCGGCCAGCGGCCGGTCCCCGCCGTCCTCGCCCATGTCGTCCAGCGCGACCTCGGTGTGGTCGGCCCGGAGAGCCTGCACGATGTCCGCTCGCTTCAGCCCCAGGAATTCGGCCAACTGTCCCGGCCGGGGGTCGGCGATGCCTTCCTGCTGCAGCTTCACCCGCGCCCGATTGATCTTGATCAGCACCGCCGTCTGGTTCTGCGGCAGCCTGATCGTGCGCGACTTGTCGAGCAGCGCCTGCATGATCGATTGCCGGATCCACCACACGGCATACGAGATGAAGCGGTAGCCGCGGTCCTCGTCGAATCGGCTGGCGGCCTTGAGCAGACCGAGGTTGCCCTCGTTGATCAGGTCCGAAAGCATCAAACCCTGATTGACGTAGCGCTTGGCCACCGAGACCACGAACCGCAGATTCGCGCTCACGAGCGTCTGCAGGGCCTCGTCATCACCGGCTTTCACGCGCCGGGCCAAAGCGAACTCCTGCTCGCGCGTCAGCAATTCATAGCGGTTGATGTCGCGGAAGTAGACTTCGAGTCCCTTCTCGTGCATCGCCGGTAGAAAGTTCCGTTTGCCGGCCATGGCCGTCCTCCCTGCCAGTGTGGGGGCAGTTCAGTTCTCCACCCCGGCGCGCCGGGGCTCCACCTGCACGTACCGCTCGACGTCCCCGGTCCTGACGAGAATGGTCAGGGGCGCCGGAACCAACGCGTGCTCCGAGCGGACCTGCTCCCAGGAGGGCAGGTCCTCGATCCGCTTCCCGTCCACGGCGACCAGGATGTCTCCGGGCCCGATGCCCGCCGCCGCTCCCGGCCCGTTCTCCTGCACGACGACGACCATCACGCCGCTGGCCGCCGTCACTCCCAGAAGATCCTTCAATCGCGCCACGCGCGCATCGCCGCCGTCCAGCGCGGCGATTTCCAGCCCCAGCCAGGGCGCGCCGCTCTCTCCCGGGGCCACCGGTTCCGCCGACTCCGCCGGATCCAGAGGCGTCACGGTCAAGGCGTGCTCGCGGCCGTCGCGCATCAGCTTCAGCGCGACCGGCACTCCGGGCGCGGCCTCGGCGATCTGGAACTGCAGTTGCCGATTCGAAGTCGTCGCCTTGCCTGCGAACTGCACGACGACGTCGCCTGTCAGAACGCCCGCGAGCGCGGCCGGCGAGCCCGGCGCCACCTTGAGCACGCGCACGCCCGCATCCGGCTCGCCCTTGCGCTCTTCGCCCACCACGGTAACCAGATCCTCCGTCCAGATGCCGAGGTAACCGCGCACGACGCGGCCGTGCTCGCGCAATTGGGCATAGACACCGCGCACGAGACTGCTGGGCACGGCGAACCCGATCCCCTGCCCACGTTCGCTGATCGCGGTGTTGACCCCGACCACGCGGCCGCGGGTGTCGACCAGAGGGCCTCCGCTGTTGCCGTGGTTGATGGAGGCGTCGGTCTGGATGAAGTCCTGATAGCGCGGCGTCTGGCCGCCGATCAGCAGGTCTCCCCGCCCCTTGGCGCTGACGACGCCGACGGTGAGCGAACTTTCCAGGTTGCCGAACGGATTGCCCACCGCCACGGCCCAGGCGCCCACTTCCAGGGCATCGGAGTCGCCGAATTCCAGCACCGGCAGTTTCTGACCCGCCGGATCGATACGGATGAGGGCCAGATCGGTCGCCGGATCGCTGCCCACCAGGGAAGCCCGGAATTCCCGGCGTTCGCCGCTGAAGCGCACGAAGATCTCGTCGGCGCCGTCGATGACGTGGTGGTTGGTCAGGATGTCCCCGGCGGCCGCGACGACGAAACCAGAACCGGTTGAAGGCGACTCGAATCGCCCGCCCTGGCCCTGTTCATCGGGAAAGAACTGGCGGAACATCTCCTGGAGCGGCCCCGTCCCCACGCCTTCGGCATTGACCGCGCGCACGATCCGGATGCTCACCACGGCCGGGCGGACGATGCGCCCGACCGTCACGAAGGGGGATTCCGCGCCGGTGGGCTCGGCCGCGGCGCTGGCGGCCGCGAGGACGAAGGCCAGAGCGGCAACGGCGGCGGCAAGGAGGCACGAGGACACAAAAACGCGTGCACTCGACCGGCCCTCATCTGCGCGACGCAGGGCCAGGGAGCGAACGCGCCCATGGACTCGTTGTGTCTGAATCTGCCTCACAGTTTCACCGCCCATGTGGGGTGGACCGGTGAAGGGGTGAGGCCTCGACCCGGCGGCGGACCAGGGTCCAGCCCGACCGGATCTAACAGGGAACCTTAGGCCATCCTAAAGCACAATGACACCCACTGTCAATCGGAAAATTCGGGGCGACGATCTCCGCTATTGCCCCCCGCCGCCGGATCGGTCGCCGGATCGGTCGCCCGGCCGGTCGCCGGCTCCGCCGGGCCGGGCCCGGCATCGGCCGTCGCCCAGGCCCCCTCCTGGTTCCGACGTTCCGCGTATTCCTGACGGATACCGGCGATCTCGTCTTCCTTCCGGTCCCGCTCCCGCTCCAGTTCAGTGACCTCCGCCACGATCCCGGCCACCCGCGGATCCCCCAGAATATCAACCCGCCCGGTCGTCAGCCCCTGATAGACCAAAGCACCCAGTTCAGCCTGACGGCGTTCGATCTCGCGGCCGATGGCGAACTTGTCGACGCGGCGGGAAGTGACCTTGGCCGCCTCGGCCGTACGTTCAGCCGCCACCGAGCACCAGTCGGCGAACCCGCGTTTGACGTCATCGATCCCTGACATGCCTGTCTCCTTCAGCCGCCGCCCTGCGTTTCCGGTTGCCTTCAACGTGACCACGGTCGACAATGTGCGCCATGAACGATACCCAGCGCCAGGCGGTCCTGTTCGTCGCCGACTCCCATTTCCATCTTCACCCGGACCAGGCCGAGAACCGGCGGCGCGCCCGTTTCTGCGAACTCTGCCGTCTGGCCGAGAACGCGGGGCATCTGGTCCTGCTGGGCGACATCTTCGACTTCTGGTTCGACTATCCGCATTTCCGGCTACGCGGTTACGAAGACGTCCTGCAGGCCCTCGACGCGGTGCGCACGGCCGGCACCGTCGTGCATTTCGTCGGCGGCAACCACGACGTCTGGGCGGCCGACTACATGCACGAGCGTTACGGCTGCGAGGTGCGCCCTCTGCGCAGCGTTCTCGTCGCCGGCGGCCGGCGCGTTCAGCTCATCCACGGCGACGGAATGTTCAAGTTCGACTGGGCCTACGGCGCGTTCCGGGAACTGGTGCGCGCCAGGGCCGGCATCGCCCTGGCCAAGTCGCTGCACCCGGAGATCCTCTTCGCCCTGAGCACCTGGCTGAGCGGGCGCAGCCGGTGTGCGACCCGCGATGAAGCCGCGGTGATCGAATCGCGCGCCGCTGCGTGGTTGAGCGCCCAGACGGAGCCGGGAACGACGTCGCCCGACTGGGACCTGACCCTGATCGGGCACGTCCATCACGGATTCACGGTCAGCGACCGGGGCCGCTCCCTGGCGGCTCTGCCCGGCTGGCTCGACCCGCTCGGTTACGCGCTGCTGTCGGACGGGCAGTTGTGCCTGCTCGACTTCGACCGCGACCCCGTCCCCCGCCTCGACGCAGCGGGGACGGTCTGAGCGCAGCGGCTGCCCCACCCTGGCGACGCCGACCTACCAGACCACGCCCAGCGAGAACTTGTGGCCGTCGTCGAAGCCGGAGACCTTCGACTCCTCGAACGCGTAGTCCACGTTCAGCCGCCCGGTCCGGAAACCGGCGCCCGCCGTCAGCCCCTGGTTCTCGTAATTGACCCGGGTACCGGCCCGCAGCGCGAACTCGCTGAGCAGACGGTACTCCGCCCCCAGATGCGCCTTTTCCGTCGTGTCGTTGGGAAAAACCATGTCGGCAGCCATCGTCAACCGGCCCTGGAACAGGCCGGCCGCCGGCGTCCAGGCCGCGCCCAGGCGCGCGGCCGCGGGCAGGTCGAACGGCTGGGAGCGCAGGGTCATCTGGCTGCCCATATTCGTCAGGCTGGCCCCGAAGACCAGACCCTCGATCATTGTCCTATGCGTCAGGAAGACGTCGAAGGCCAACCCGGAGTCCGAGTACAGATCGATCGTCTCGTAGAGGAACTTGGCGGTCACTCCCGCGGCGAAATGGTCGTTGAGCGCGCGCGCGTATGACAAGCCGAAAGCGACATCGTAGGGACGGAACGAACCCTCGGGCACACCAACCTGGTCCTCGCCCCGACGCACCTGCTCTTCCGCATAGAGGCCACTGAACATCAGCCCGATCACGCCGCCGCCGGCCCGATGAGCCACCGCGGCGGCCTCGTGCTTGAACAGCCCCAGATATTCATGGTGCTGCAGCAGCAGGTCCGTGCGCCGATCCAGAAGCGCGTTGTTCGCGGGGTTCCAGAAGAGAGCCGCCGCGCCCTCGCTGGCGGCGACGCCGGCCCCGCCCATGGCCGCTTCGCGCGCGCCGATGCCCATGCGCAACGACAGCATGCCGACTTCGCCCGGGTTGCCGGCCCACGCCATGGGCGCAGCCGCGAGCGCGCTCGCCCACGCGAAGGCGATCATCAGTTTCGTGCGGACCATGGTCTCCCTTTCCTGATGGCGGTCGGCGTCAATGCTCGACCGCGAATGTCACCACGCTCACATCGGAGCCGCCGCCGTCGCTCTCGACGACCAGACGGCAAATGTACATTCCCGAAGCCACGGCAGACAGATCCACGTCGAGGCTGAACGGTTCGACGCCCGCAACAGCCTGCCACGAACTCGTCGCCACCTGCTCGCCGCTCAGGTCATGGATCGTCGCCAGGGCGCGGCCTGCTCCACGAAGCTGGCCGCGGACGTGCAGCATCGCGTCGACCAGCGGATTCGGGTAACAGAAATGGCTGCCCGGAACCAGTCCGGTTCCACCGGCCACCGCCGGCACGCCGACGAAACCGGCCGCATCCCAGGCGCCGGAGCGCCAGGCAGACCCGCCCCACATCGGCCACAGCACCGCCGCGCTCGCGACATCGTGCCAGACGACGAGTTCGGAAACCGCGCGGGTCACCAGCCGTTCACCATCGTCAGCATTGCCGACGATGCGGGGGAACGATCCCGCCGCGACCAGATCGACTTCCGCCCCGCCGCCGAACACTCCGAGCGCCGGCGTGCCCGCGCTGGTCCCCGGCCCTGCCAGCGGCCAGCCCGGAACATCCTCGCCCCGCGCACCGCGCACCATCAGGCGGCCGTCCGCGGCGGTGAAAAGGTAATGGTCATGACCGTCCGGCGCATCCACGATCCGCGCCACCAGCGCTCCCGCCGGACCGGCCGCCGTGGCCGGCGAGGCGCTCCGCGGCCAGCCGTTCAGCCAGTCGCCGCCCTGGCCGACCCGGCCGAACCGATCACCGGCCACCAACGCGCCGCCAGGGGCTACCGGCCCGGAAACCACCAGGTCGGCCGGCCAGCGATAACCGACCGCCACCGTCGTGAGGTCGGCGTTCAGCACGACGGACTGCCCGGCGCCGGCCACCGACACGACCATGACGAAGAACGGCGGCGCCAGCGGATCTCCGCCCGGTACCCAGCCCGCGACCGGCGGCCATGAACCAGGCACGATTTGGAGAGGTACTGTCACCACCTCCGGATTCGACGGCAGCGGCGCGACTGCCAAATCCACAACCGCCAACCGACCCTCGCCGGCCACCGTGTCGGCCACGCAGACCAGGAGCCGAGAGCCGAACACCTGCGGCGCCGCCGCGACGTGCCCCGCGCCCAGTTCAATGGTTTCTCCCGGTTGGCCGTCTTCCCCCGCGAACAGGGTCAATCCGCAGGCGCCATCACGATGCCAGGCCACGACCGCCGCCACCTGCACACCAGGTGCGCCGCGTTCGGATTCCCGATCGACGGGCAACAGCACCGGCGGCAGCGAGCAGCCCGGCACGTCGGCATAGAGGCCCACCGCGCCGGCTTCGGCCTCTCGAACCGGTGAGCCGTCGGCTCGGAATGCGTACAGGCCGTCCCTGGTCGTCAGGATGATTTCCGGCGCGCCGTCGCCGTCCAGATCCCCGGCGGCGGCCGGCAGATGCCAGTCCGCCGGCGCACCCGCGCGCCAGCCCGAAGCCAGGGGCTCGATCGTCGCCGCATTGTTGTCGCCGTCGCGGTACTCGGACAGATCCCCGGCAAAGGCCCAGACGCCGCCGTGGCGATCAGCCGCGACAATCTCCTGGCCACCGGCGTCGTCGAGATCAACGGCCATCAGATGGGAACCGGCCAGGTCGACGCCGGCCGGCAACGAACGCCGGGCGACGGAAAACCGGGCTTCGGCCGTGGACGACAACCGCTCCAGGCGGAACGTCATCGTGTCCGCGTAGTCGTAGCCCGGATAGCTGAAGTTCCCGACCACGACCTCGTAGGCGGCGGAGTCGCGCACGACCCGGCTGAAGTCCCGCATCACGACACCGGTGGGTTGCCCTTCGTTCGAACGCGTGTCCGGACGCGTGTCAGGTCCGAAGCGATCGTTGTCCTCGCCCCGGAAGCTGTCGTCGTCCCCGCCGAGCTGCCACAGGGACGGCTCATTCGAATCCAGGTCCTGGATGCCGTCGGCCTCTTCGAGATCCACGGATTTGCGGGCCGGATCGGCGTTGAAAAGATTCGTCGACCCACCGAACACCGAGGCGATGACAGCCTCGTCCACATGCCACACGTAGACGCCGCTGCCGGCGCCCAGTTCACCGGGCGCGCGGGCGCTGTTCTCGCTCATCGCGAAATCCCATTCGGCGCCACGCAGATCCTCGTGGGTATCGGTCGCGGCGTCGAACAACCCGGTCGGCCTGCCGTCGCCGCCTTCGGAATCGGCGTCCCAGAAATCGGGCAGGCCGTTCCCGTTCAGATCGCCGGGGAAGCTGAATCGCCGGTCGCCGTTGGGATCCTGCAGCCGGTACTCCGCCAGCCAGTACTCCCGGCCGTTGACGTTCACGCGCGCGCAGGCCAACGGCCCCGCCACATCGGCGGCCGGCGTCAATGGCCACTCGGCACCGGTCGCCGGATCCGCCGTATACGGCGCGAGCCAACCCATCAGGACCTTGTTCAGCGGGCATGGCTGCGGCGGAATGAAACCGAGCCCCACGAACAGTCCGTACCCCATCAGGTCGTATTGCCCCACGCCTTGGCTGTCGGGCCGACCGGAAGGCGTGAAGTCGCTCAACGAAAACATGCCCAGATGCAGACCGAATTCGAAGCAGAACACGCCCAGCGATCCGAAACCGCCGCCGAAGTTCCCGAACGGATCCTGTTGTTCGGTTTCCGGCAGCACGAGAACGCGATCGATGCCCGTCCCCGGTGCAAACCCCGCCGCCGGCACATACGGCTGGGCGAGCACGCCTTCCTCGAACGCCGCCGCGAAATCGTCCGGGTTGAGATAGGTGCTGTAGATCTGCTCGGGACTGTCGCCCAGGATATCGGTCTCTTCGCCCGCTCCAGCGTGCACGAGTACGATGGTGTCGTAGATCGTGAAGTCGATCTCCTGGTCAAGGCTGTCGATGACGGCGGCCACCAGCGCGACGGGCTGCTCACCGAAGGTCGGATGGTTACCATACCAGGACATCGGCAAAGGCAGGTTCACCGTCCGGTCGTGCACGGTGTAACGGATCTCGAGCGCACCGCCGCTGGCGTCGGCGAAATAGGCCGCCACATCCTGCAGTTTGTGGCGCAGAAAAACCGCATCGTGCGCCGCATAGTGGCGATCGGTCTGGCCGGGAGCAGGGAAGTCGCCGGGCACCTGGCCGTAGCGTCCAAGGAGCAGACTGTCGGCAAAGTCGCAGCTGATGACGATGGTTTCGAGGGTCGCCGGCGCCTTCTGGCCCGGCAAGCGCCGGCCGGAGACATTCTGCGCCTCGGCGCGCAACGGAGCGCTGCGTTCGGCCAGGAGTTTCGCAACCGGCTCCGGCAGCGCGAAGGACGCGGGAACCGGAATGTCGGCCGCCCGACCGACGCCGTGGCACAGCAGCGCGGCCAGCAGCGCCGGCACGATGGGTCTCATGGGTTCCCAAGCCCTTCCCGGCCTCCCCTCGGGGCGGCCATCCGGATCCGCAGGTCGTTGTCGACCCCCATTGTATGCGCCGGCCGCCGCCGCGGTCAATTGCGCGGTCACCCCGGCGCCGGATCGGCGCGCGGGGTGGCCTGCTGGGCGGAAGATGTTGTAGGAGAGCCCGACGTGGTACCTGTCACCCCTGATCGACATTCCCTCGCCGGGCCCTCCTGTCCATGCTGGTGTCCCCGTCTACCCGGCTCGCCGCTTCTTCCCGCACGGCTGCCAACCACTTCGAGAATCCGCGCCGCACCGGCCGACGGAAGATCGGAGAAAATTCACCAGCATACGACTCTCACCTCTTCGGATCGGACGGCGCGCGCCGGGCGGGGCCGTCATTCGACTTTCCTGAATCACGTTCGTCCGAACCGCGCGAACGGGGCGAATCCGTCCCCTTCGGCGGCTCCTGACGCGCCGGTGCCGGTGCCGTCTCACGGCTCGGGCGCGGCGCCTGCTGGCCGGCACGCGGAGCATCCTGGCCCGACCGGGGCGCGGTCGCTCCCGCGCGGGGCACCGTGCCCTCGCGGCGGCCGGAAGCCGCCGGCGGCCGCTGCA
>JAIFKS010000121.1 GCA_020049465.1 bacterium
GTCTTGTCGTAGCCGCACGCCCATTCGAAGTTGTCCAGCAGCGACCAGGCGTAGTAGCCGCGCACGTCGACGCCGTCGGCGATCGCCTCGCGGATCGCCCGCAGGTGCGAACGGAAATAATCCACGCGCAGAGGGTCGGCCACGCGGCCGTCGCGGTCGGCGCGCGGGTCTTCGAAGGCGGCGCCGTTCTCGGTGATGTGGATGGGGAGGTCGCCGTAGCGATCCCGGATCCAGCCCAGCACTTCGCGAAGACTCCGGGGCCGCACTTCCCAGCCCAGCGACGTGTAGAGCGCGCCCGGTTGCCGCACCGGCGCGGCGCCCACCGGAGCCGCGGCCGGATCGGCGCGGTTGACCGATCGCGTGTAGTAGTTCAGGCCCAGGAAGTCGATGGGTTCGCCGATCACCGCGAAATCGCTGGAGGGGAACTCGGGCCAGTCGGCGCCGAAGATATCCTTCATTTCGTCGGGATAACGGCCCAGGCGCAGCGGGTCCAGATACCACCGGTTCATGTAGGCGTCGGCGCGCCGGGTCGCTTCCAGGTCGGCGGCGCTGTCGCTGGCCGGATCCTTGGGCTCCAGGTTCACCACGATGCCGATCTGCCCGCCCGTTTCGGCGCGCAGGCAGCGCACGGCCAGTCCGTGCCCGCGCAGCAGGTTGTGGGCGGCCAGCGGCGCCTTGGCCAGGTCGCACAGGCCCGGCGCGTGCACGCCGTGCACGTAGCCGCCATCGACCACGACCCACGGTTCGTTCAGCGTCATCCACTGCTTCACGCGGTCGCCGAGCCGCGCGAACACCACGCGGGCGTAGTCGGCGAACCATTCGGCGCAGTCGCGGTTGGCCCAGCCGCCGCGCTCGTCCAGCGCCTGCGGCAGGTCCCAGTGGAACAGCGTGGGCAGGGGGGTGATGCCGGCCTGGAGCAGGCCGTCGACCAGGCGGTCGTAGAAATCCAGCCCGGGCCCGTTGACCCTGCCGGTGCCGGCCGGGAGCACGCGGCTCCAGGACAGGCTGAACCGGTAGGCCTTGAGTTCCAGTTCGCGCATCAGGGCGATGTCGGTCTGCCAGCGTCGGTAGTGGTCGCAGGCCACGTCGCCGGTCTGGCCGTCGGCTGTGCGTCCGGGCAGGTGCGTGAACACATGCCAGTTGCTGGGGCCGGCGCCGTCGGCCAAAGGCGAGCCTTCGATCTGATAGGCCGAGGTGGCCGCGCCCCACAGGAAGCCGTCGGGGAAAGTACCGGTCATCGGGAGGCTCCGTCCGGGCCCAGGGTGATCTCCACGAGGTGGCGGCAGCCGTCGCGCCGCAGCGGTAGGCGGGCCTGTCCGTCGCACGGGGCCAGTTCCTGTCCGTCGATCGCGACCGCGACGACGGTCGCGGAGCAGCCGGTCGGGTTGTTCACGACGATCTCGTACCAGGTGTTGTCGCCCGGCAGGCGCCACTCCAGACGGTACTGCGGCCAGGCATCGGGCACGCACGGCGCGACGACGAGCGTCTGCCCGTCTTCCATCCGCAGACCCAGCACCGATTCGAGCGCCACGCGCTGCAGCCAGCCCGAAGACCCGGTGTACCAGGTCCAGCCGCCGCGCCCGACGTGCGGGGCGGCGCCGTAGACGTCGGCCGCCACCACGTAGGGTTCGACGAGATAGCGATCGGCCTGCGCCGGCGTGGCCGCGTGCAGCACCGGATTCAGCAGGTCCAGCAGCACGGCGGCGCGATTGCGGCGACCCAGTTCGGCCATGGCCCGCACCACCCAAGTCGCGGCGTGCGTGTACTGGCCGCCGTTCTCGCGGACGCCGGCCACGTAACCGCGGATGTAGCCGGGATCGCGCGGCGTGTCGACGAACGGCGGGATCAGCAGGCGGATCAGCCGCTCGTCGTCGTTGACCAGCTGGCTCTCGACCTGGTCCATCGCCTGCGCGGCGCGCTCGGGCGACGCCACCTTCGACAACACGGACCAGGACTGGGCCAGCGCGTCGATCCGGCATTCGCGGTTCTCGTGCGAGCCGAGCGGCGCGCCGTCGTCATAGTAGCCGCGGCGGTACCACTGCCCGTCCCAGCCGGTGTCGTTCAGCGTCGCGGCCAGCCGATCGCGGTGGGCGCGGTAGCGGGCGGCGCGGGCGGCATCGCCGCGCCGTTCGCACAGCGGGGCGAAGGCGTCGATGATGCTGACCAGGAAGAAACCCATCCAGACGCTCTCGCCGCGGCCTTCCCGGCCCACGCGGTTCATGCCGTCGTTCCAGTCGCCGGTGCCGAACAGGGGCAGTCCGTGCGCGCCGACCCCCAGGGAGCGGTCCAGCGCGCGGCAGCAATGCTCGAAGACGCTGCCGCTGGTGCCGCTGTCGGCGGCCCGGACGAAGACCTCGTCCTCGCCGTCGGGCAGCGGGGTGGCGGTGAGATACGGCGCCGATTCCTCGAAGACCGATTCGTCACCGGTCTGCCGCGCGTACTCGCAGGCGATGTACGGCAGCCACAAAAGGTCGTCGGCGAAGCGCGTGCGGATGCCCGCTTCCAGCGGCGGATGCCACCAGTGCAGCACGTCGCCCTCGCGGAACTGGTGCCCGGCGTGCAGGATGATCTGGCGCCGGGTCAGTTCCGGCCAGACCGGCAGCAGGGACAGCGAATCCTGAAGCTGGTCGCGGTAGCCGAAAGCGCCGCCGGACTGGTAGAAGGCCGACCGGCCGCGCACGCGGCAGGAAAGGGTCTGGTACCCGAGCCAGCCGTTCAGCATCAGGTCGAGCGCCGGCGACGGCGTCGTGACCTTCAGGCCGCCCAGCCCGTCGCGCCAGAAGTCGCGGGCCTGCTGCCAGGCCGTCTCACAGGCGCCGCGTGTGGCCAGTTCCTCGATCAGGGCGCGCGCGCCGGCCTGTCCGCGCTCCTGCCCCAGCAGGAACGTCACTTCGGCCTTGCCGCCGGGCTCGAGTTCCAGCGAGGCCTGAAGCGCGAAGCAGGGATCCAGTCCGGCGCCCGTGCGGCCGTCCAGGGTCGGCTGCGCCAGGGCCAGCGGGTTCGAGGCGTCGCGGTCCGGACCCAGGAACGTCGCGCGGTCGCCGCTCAGGTTCACGGCGGTCGGCCGCGTGTCGGGCACCACGGCGGCGAAGGCCACATGGCGGGCGAATTCTCCCGCGGTCCGGTTGCGGGCCAGCAGGGCGCCGTTCGGCTGGTCGATGGTGGTGACCACAAAGCGGCCACTCTGCGTGGGCAGGCCGCCGAGGACGAGCTGGCTGTACGACCACAGCGACAGCCGCCGCGCCCGGTCGCCCGTGTTGGTCACCTGCACGCGGCTCAGGCGCACCGGACGGTCGCGGTCCACGAACACGGTGGTTTCCAGGACCAGTCCCGCCGCGCGGCGGAGGTACCTGGTGTAGCCGAAGCCGTGGCGCACCTCGCAGGCGCCGCCGCCGGCCACGGGGCCGGGCAGACACGACATCCGCTCGCCCGTCGTGTCGTCGCGCAGGTACAGCGCTTCGGCCGGCGGATCGAGGACCGGGTCGTTGCTCCAGGGCGTCAGACGATTCTCGCGGCTGTTGTCGCACCACGCCGAACCGAACGCGGTCTCGCTGACGATGCAGCCGAAGCGGTCGTTGGCGATGACGTTGGTCCAGGGCAGGGGCGGCAGCCGCAGGCGGCCGTCGGCGTCGGGCGCCAGACGGATGACGTACTCGCTGCCGTCGGCGCTGAAGCCGCCGTAGCCGTTGAAGAACTGCAGTTCTTCCCCGGGGACGGCGGCGTTGTCCGCGGCGGGCATCATCGGCGCGGTGACCACCGGCGCGGGCTCCGGGGCCGCGACCGGCACCGGCAGTTCGTCCGTGACCACCAGACGGGCGAGGGCGTCCAGCAGGTCTCGCGACGCGTCATCCAACTCGGCAGCGGGCAGGCGCAACAGGCCTGCGGTTTCCGGTCCGGATTCACCGCGGGGCTCCACCAGCACCAGCTGGATGGGCAGCCCAAGGTCACGCCAGAGCCCATGCATCGCCGTCAGGAGCGCGGTCGCCGAAGGGCTCGCCGAAGCGGTGTGTACGACGACGAGCGGGCGGTCGATGGCCACGCCGTGGACGGCCAGCGACGTCGGCGAGCCCTTGGCCCGGGCCAGCGTGGCGGCATCGGCGCGCAGCGACAGCTCGCCTTCCAGGATGGCTGCGGCCAGCGCTCGCGCGGCCGCATCCTCGGTGGCGGTCCAGCCGCGCCCGGTCAGATCCGCGTTCGCCGCGGCGCGGGCGGCGAGGAAAGCCGCGTCGACAGCGGCCTCATTGCCGGCGATGGCGGCCAGTTTCAGGGCGGCTTCGCGATCGTCGGCCAAACCGAGCAGGAACGTGAACGTGGCGGACTCGCCCGGAGCCAGGGTGGCGGGGCGCCGCAGGCTGGCCACCGGGTCCAGCACGTTGCCGGTGGTGTTGCTCAGGCCGGCGCCCATCTCCAGCGCCATAGGTTCGTCGCGGTGGCGTCCGCGGCCGCGCCAGCGCAGACGGTCGCTCTCCCACTGCAGTGGCCCTTCGCCGCCCAGGGCGTGCACCAGCACGGGCCAGTGATCCTGGGGGGACCGGGCCCGGCGCCTCGCTAGGAGGGCGCCGTGGGAGGGCACCGCTTCGGTCTGCACGAAGAGTTTCGAGAAGCCCGGGTGCGCCGCGTGGGCGGCGGCTTCATTCAGGGCGATCTCGACGAGCGAAGTCACGTCCAGGCGGCGCGGCCGATCCGAGCGGTTCGTCAGGACCAGCCGGCGCAGTTCGGCGCGGTGGCCGGCCGGCACGCAGACGGACATCGTCGCGCCGATGCCGTCCTGCTCGTGCGTCAGGGTGAAACTACCGGCTTCGTAGTGGGAGTTGACGAGCGGGCTTTCCGGGAGGCTGCTGGCCGGCGCCCCCAGACGCCAGTTGGTGCCCCTATCCAGATCCCGGACGAAGAAAAGCAAGCCGTCGCGGCTGCCGGGCTCAGGCCAGGCGCCGGGGGTCAGGGCCAGGTCGCCGGCCGCCGAAAATCCGGTGCCGTCCGGACGACACAACACCGTGTAACTTTTTATTTGTTCAGCAGCTGGGGAGCCGATGAGGGCGCCGTAAACAGCTCGCCCGCCTGCGGGGCGGGCGTCAGAATTTAAAGATTTCCGCAATGCCTGATGCCTCCTGGCGGCGTTTCGCCGGCGCTTCCGCACGCCGCTGCGGCACGAATCCTACGCCTCCGGTGCCCGGTTTGTCAAAGACCGCTTGACACGACCTTCCAAGTATGAAACCGTTTACATTGCGAGCGGACAAAGGAGTGTCTGCGCAGCTTCGGGGGGACCTCGCGATCGCGTTCGGACATGCGTGCGGGGGAAGCGACTGGATGATTATTGTCCACGATTCGTGACGTCGCCCGCGTCGCCGGGGTTTCCATCGCGACCGTTTCGCGGGTGTTCAACAATCATACCCTGGTCAACCCGGAGACCGCCGGCCGCGTGCTTGAGGTGGCGTCCCAACTCGAGTACTGGCCCAACGGCGCCGCGCAGAGCCTGACCACCCGCCGCACCCACACGCTCGGCGTCATGCTTCCGGAACTCTTCGGCGAATTCTATTCGGAAGTCATCCGCGGCATCGACCGCCAGTCCCGCCTGCACGAATACCAGATCCTGCTCTCAAGCTCCCACTCCAACGGCGAAGAAGTGCTGATCGCCGGCCGGGCGATGCTGGGCCGCATCGACGGATTGATCATGATGGCGCCGGACGAGGCGTCCATCGAAACCGTCGAGCGCGTGCGTCGCCGCGTTCCGGTGGTGCTGCTGAATCCGCGCATCGAAGTGGAAGGCTGCTGCTCGGTGGCCTTCGAGAATTTCAGCGGAGCGCGCGCCGCCGTGGCGCACCTGATCGGTCTGGGACACCGCGACATCGCCATGATCTGTGGTCCCGAGGGCAACGTCGACGCCGAGGAGCGGCTGCGCGGCTTCCGGCGCGCGCTGACCGACGCCGGCCTGAATCCGGACGAGGCGATGGTCCTGCCCGGCGACTTCCGTGAATCGACCGGCTACGAGGCGGGTGCGGCGATCCTGTGCCGGCGCCCTCGGCCGACGGCTGTGTTCGCCGCCAATGACGGCATGGCCGTGGGCCTGCTCGCGGCCCTGCGGGCGGCCGGGCGGCGCGTGCCTCGCGACATCGCGGTCGTCGGATTCGATGATATCGCAATTTCAGCCTATTTGAACCCGCCGCTGACGACCGTCAGCGTGGACGCCTGTGGACTTGGCCAGCGGGCGGTTGATTTGATGATGGGTGCGATGGAGGCGGGGGCCGCCGGCGGGAGCCTGCGGCAGTTGCTGCCCGCGCTGCTGACGGTGCGGGCGTCCTGCGGGGCGGATTCGGCGGGAAGCGGTTTTCTTGAGGAAGCGGCCGGCGGCGCGGAGCCGGCCCGGCGGGGACGGAAATAGGCGGCACGGGAACGGCACCACTCTGGAGGTAGCAGCATGAAAAAATGGATCACGGCCCTGTTGGCCGGCGGAGTCATCGGGGCGGCGGCGCTGCCGGCGCTCGCGCAGGCTCCGCGTGAAGACGCCATCTGGGCGAGGACGGCACAGGCCGACATCACGCTCGACGGTGTCCTGAACGAAGCGGACTGGGCGCAGGCCGAGTCCTGGACCATCGAGTACGCCCAGGACGCGGGCGTTCCCGGCAGCGGTTACAAGACCGAGGCCGGCTGGAACCCCCCCGCGAACCCGACGCGCGCCACGGTGAAGTTCCTGGTCCGCGGCAACCAGCTCTACATGGGCGCCGTGGTGCTGGACAACTCGGTCGGCGGCAGCATGTCGTTCAACCGGTTCGACGGTTTCCTGATGGGCCTGAAGGACCACGCGAATCCCTACACGCCCAAGCCCGTGCTCGAATACATGTACACCTGGTGGCACAGCGAGAACCTGGATCCGCAGCCGGCCGGGCAGCTGCCCTCCTTCATCGGCGCCTGGGCCGAGCTTCCGCACGGGTCGCCGCGCACGCCCGCGCAGATCGATGCCTGGGACGCGGTCACCACGGTGCAGGGCGTGTCCAACAGCGACGCCATCCCCGACACCGGCTACACGGTCGAGATGCGTTTCAACCTGACGCCGATCGGCTATGACGTGACCGATGTCGACGGCGACGTCGTCGAATTCAACATTTCCGTCTACGACACGGACGGCTTCTGGCCGATCAGCCCGGTCACGTTCAGCTCCAACCGCGTCTGGTGGCAGGGGCCGTGGGGCAACGACATCTGGTACAACGAGGTGCGGATCCACGCCCGTCCGGACGTGACCACCACCTCCGGGCCCGCGCCCGCGATCGCCCCGGACTTCATCG
>JAIFKS010000018.1 GCA_020049465.1 bacterium
GCCGAAGTGGAGGGCCGTGATCGCGGCGCAGGCGATGACCGCGTGCGCGAAGCCGTACCAGCCCCACGCGGCCTGGGCGACGAGCGCGGCGGCGACAGCCCACCAGGCCCACCTGTTCGGTCGCGTCGAGAACGCGGCCGCCAGCGCCGCGATCGCGGCGATCACGAACGGCATCGGCAACTGGTTCAGGTGGCCCAGCTCCGACAGCGTGTACGGCGCGCCCAGCAGCGCGATGACGGCGATGCCGGATTCGCGCGCGCGGCCCCCGCTGGCTCTCCAGAGCGCGACCATCGCCGCGCCGGCCAGAAGCAGCGTGCCGGCATAGGCCGCGTTGTACTGCGCGGCCAGGGTGGCTCCGCCGAGCAGGCGCACAGGAGCGACCAGCAGCGCCTGGCCCAGCAGCGAATCCATGAAGGCCAGGACGCCCGTCAGGGGGAAGAAGATGGGCGGGTCGGTCCACACCGGCGTGAAGGCCGTCCGCCGCGTCCATTCGAGCAGGCCGGCCTGCAGCACGGCGTCGATGCCGCCGAAGGGGCTGACGACCTGCCGGCTCCACTGCCCCAGCACCGGCCGGATCTCGGCCAGGAAGATCAGCAGCGCGCCGCACCAGGCGGCGAAGGCGGACCACCGGATCATTCGTTGCGGCTCAACAGGGCCAGCGCGTCGACCCGGTACTGCCAGCCCTCGGTGTCGCCGTCGATATCGCCCCACGGGGCCGACACGTGACCGCGCCGGATGTGGAGAAGGTTGAGGAGCGACACCTCGTAGCCCCAGGTCTCCTCGTCGAAAAAGCCGGATTCGTCGCGTTCGTACACGTAGCGGTCGCCGGTCCAGGCATAGCCCGGCACCGACGTCTGCTGCGTGCCGGTGCCCGTCTGTTCGCCCAGGTCGAGGTGGACATGGTCGATCGGGCCGTCCGCGAACAGCAACCCGACACCGTAGGCGCCGAAGGTCAGTTCCTTCTTGTCGATGTAGATGTTCTCGGCGAAGCCCTCGGCCAGTTTCGAGTGCATGGTGCCGTAGCGCAGGCCGGGCCGGAACGCGAGCATGGCGGGGTTGGCCCACACGTTCACATCGCCGCCCCAGACGGTCGCCACGCCGGTGTTCCCCATCCCGGCGTCGCGGGCCGAGGTGTTGAACTGCAGGGAGATGGCGCCGGCGCCGTAGGCGGCGTGGGTGACGACCGGGAGCAGCAGAAAAGACAGGATCAGGAACAGGGCCCGCCCATGGCGCGGATGACTCATTTTCGGCCTCCCTGATGACCATGCTGGCGGCTCCGGCCGGAACGGCCGGGCGATTTCGCCGCATCGGCGCGGCGAATTGATACGGCGTGGACAGTTTCCCACGGTTGCCGGTCCGGGACAAGGGGATGTCGAGGCCGCGGCGAGGCGCGTCTTCGACTGGCGGCCCGCCGATTTCTCCCTAGCTTTGGGGGTTGAGGTGTTCGCGGACAGTTCCCCATCCCGGCGGTGCCCATGCTCCCGAGTCATCATCCCCTGCACGACATCGCCCGCAAGGTCGAGGCCGGCGAGCGCCTGTCCGAAGACGACGGCCTGCGCCTGGCCGCCAGCGACGACCTGCCGGCCCTGGGCCTGATGGCGCACTTCGTCCGCGAACGGATGCACGGCGACGCCGTCTATTACAACGTCAACCGCCACATCAACCCGACCAACGTCTGCTACGTGGGCTGCGAGCTGTGCGCCTACGCGGATGATCCGAACGCGCCGGGCACCTGGTCGTATTCGCCGGAGCAGTGCGTCGAAATGGCGCGCAAGGACTTCACGCCGGACGTCTCGGAGTTCCACATCGTCGGTGGGCTGCACCCGCGCTGGAAGTTCGAGGTCTACGTCGAGATTCTGCGCGCGCTGAAGTCGGCCTTCCCGACCGTGCACCTGAAGGCATTCACGATGGTCGAGATCGACTTCCTGGCCAAGCTGGCCAAGCAGTCGGTGCCCTTGACGATCGAGGTCCTGCGCGCCGCCGGTCTCGACAGTTGCCCAGGCGGCGGCGCCGAAATCTTCCATCCGGAGATCCGCGACCAGATCGCCTCCAAGAAGATGAGCGCCGACCGTTGGCTGGAAGTGACCGGGATGGTCCATGCGTCAGGGTTGAAATCGAACTGCACGATGCTGTTCGGGCACATCGAGGAGCCGCGCCACTGGGTCGACCACCTGGTGCGCCTGCGCGCGCAGCAGGACCTCAGCGGCGGCTTCCAGTGCTTCATCCCGCTGGCCTTCCACCCCAAGGACACGAAGTTCGCGCACCTGCCCGGACCCGACCTGACGACCAAGCTGAAGGTCGTGGCCATCAGCCGGCTCATGCTCGACAACATCCCGCACATCAAGGCCTACTGGGTGATGCTCGGCCGCGAGATCGCGCAGGTCGCGCTGCGGTTCGGGGCGAACGACCTGGACGGCACCGTCATCGACGAGCGCGTCACCTTCGCCGCCGGCGGCGCCGCGGGCAAGGGCATGACCGTCGACGACATCCGCGCCTTCATCCGCGCCGCGGGGCTGCGGCCGGTGCTGCGGGACACGGTCTACAACGAGATCGAAGTGGCGGGGTAGCGGCGCGGGCCCACGGGCAGTGCCGTGACGCTCTGGTGCTTTCCGCTCAAACGTCATCCCGCCCGGCCGATACCGCTGTTTCGAATCGGATTTGCCGCTCTGCGCGCCAGCCCTTATCCTTGGCGGGTCATGAACGCACGCATCCGCATCCTCCTGGCCCTTCTGGGCTGCCTCGTGTTCGGCGGCAACGCACTTGCCGTCGACCTGAGCCATTGCGATGCCCTGTGCTGCGACGAACCGTGCGAATCGGCGCCTCTGGTGCCGGAATCGTGCGCCTGCTGTGCCGTTCACAGAACGTCCGAGCCGGACACGGCGCTGCCGGCCGTCGCCCCCTCGGCTCCCCTGCCGGCCCTGATCGCCGTATTGCCTTCGTTGCCGGACCTGAACGGCGGCCTCTCCTGCGCCGCGAAACTGACCCTCGCCCCCGCGCCTTCGCCGCCCTCCCAGCGCGCCGCCATCCTTCGGAATTGACCAACCGCCAGCGTCTGTGTCGTTACGCCGGCTCGCGGTGAGCCGGCGCGCGTCCCGTCGTGCCGCGGAGGATTCCGATGATGGCTTTGCCTCGCCTGTTGATCTGCCTGTCGTTCGGTCTGGCGTTGACACCCATTCGTGTCGCGGCGGCGCCGGCCTCCGCTCCCCTGGATCGCGATACCGTGCTGCGGCTGGCGCGCGAGCAATCACCACAGGTTCTGGCCGCGCGTGAGCGCCTGGACCAGGCCGGGGGTGACCTGACTTCGGCCCGCGCCTGGGCCTACAACCCGGAACTGGAACTGGAGTGGACGCGCCGCACGATGACGGACGGGGCCACGGACGACCATGGCTGGCGCGTCGAGCAGCGCCTGGACTTGGCGGGCCGCGGGCCGCGCATCGGCGCCGCGAGAGCCGACTTCGAAGCCGCCGAATGGCAGCGGCTCGACGCCGGTACGGCCGCGGGCGCCGAAGCGGCGCGGGCCTGGCTCGTCGCGGTGCACGCCGGCGCGCGGACAGCGTTGGCCTCCGAAAGCGCGGCCGTGCAGGAGCGCCTGCGGACGATCGCCGCCGCGCGGCATGCGGCCGGCGAAACCGGAAAGCTGGACGAGGCCCTGGCCACGGTCGCGGCGGCGCGCGCACGGGCGGCGCTGGCGGACAGCCGCGCTGCTGAATTCGACGCTCTGGCCGAATTGGCGGCGCTGCTGCGGATCGACGGGATCGAGCTTCCGGCCGTCAGCGGGGAGCTGGCCTGGCCCGCTCCGCCCGCCCTCGAGGCCGTGCGCGAAGCCGCGTTGGCCCAGCCCGGGCTGGAAGCGCTGGGCGCGGCGAAGACGGCCGCCGACGCGCGTCGCCGACTGGCCGGATCCCTGGCCTGGCCGGAGCTGGGCGTGTTCGGCGGCACGGGCCGCGAAGAGGATGCCGACCTGCGGACGCTGGGCCTGACCCTGTCGGTGCCCGTGTTCGCGCGCGGGCAGGGCGAGCGCAAGTCGACCGCCGCCGCCGCGCGGCTCGCGGAAGTGGAACTGGATGCGGCGCGGCGCACCCGCCTGGCGCAGGTGACCGCGGCCTGGCATCGGCAGCGCGAACTGCAGGCGGCGCTCGATACCGACAGCGACGCCACCGCCGACGCTCTCGAGGCCAGCGTCCGCCTGAGCGAGGCGGCCTACGGTCTCGGCGAGATCCCGCTGGATGAAGCCCTCCTGGCGCAGCGCGAGCAGATCGAGGCGCGCCGCGAACTCAACGACCTGCGACTGTCCGCGGCGCTGGCCGCACTGGACGTCGCCTACCTGGCGGCGCTGCCGCCGCTGCACGAAGGGACCCGGCCATGAGGAAGATCATCATCCCGGCGGCGCTGGTCGCGGCGCTGGCCCTGGCCATGTTGGCCGCGGGTTGCGGGAACGGCGGCAGTGGGCAGGTGGAAGCGCACGGTGAAGCGGCGGCGGCGCACACAGATGAGCATCCCGGCGAGCACCCCGGCGCGACAGCGGAAGCCGACGAGCACGCCGGCCACGACCACGGCGACGCCGAAGGCGAGGCCTCGGACCTGGACCAGCCCGTCGACGCCCTGTTCGCCGCCTCGTGCGAACACGACGTGAAGACCTTCGCCTGCGACGAATGCCGCTATGAAGTGGGCGTGGCGCGGGCGCCCGTAAGCCTCTTCGAAGGCGGCCTGCTGCACAAGACGCAGCCCGCGCGCGAGCCCGTGCGCGTGCCGCTGACGTTGACCGGTGAAGTGCGGTTCGACGAGCGGCGCGTGGCGCATCTGGCGCCGGCGGCGGCGGGGATCGTGCGGCGAGTGCCGGTGTCCGTGGGTGACCACGTGCGGCGCGGCGACACGCTGGTCGAGATCGAGAGCGGCGAAGCGGGCGCGGCGGCCGCGGAACTGCGCGAGGCCCGTTCGCTGCTCGATCTGGCCGAAGAGCGGCACGAACGGTCGCGTCAGCTGCGCGAACAGGGCATCGCCGCCGAAAAGGATTTGCGGCTGGCGGCGCAGGAACTGGAATCCGCGCGCATCCGCCTCGAATCCGCGAGCGCCCAGGTGGCGCGCCTGGGTGTGGCAACGGACACCGCCGGCGGCGTGCTGCGCCTGCGCGCTCCGGCCGACGGCACCGTGCTGTCGCTGCACGCGGTCGGCGGCGAACCGGCGCGCACCGACGAGGTGATGGTCACCGTCGGCGACATCGTCACGGTCTGGGTCTGGGCCGATCTCTACGAGCGCGACCTGTCGCGCCTGGCCGCCGGCCCGCTGCCGGCCGAAGTCGGCGTGCGGGCGTGGCCCGGGCAGACGTTCGCCGGCACGGTCGACTTCGTGAGCCCTTCGATCGACGAAGCCACGCGCACGGTCAAGCTGCGCGTCTCCGTCCCCAACCCCGACGGCCGCCTGCTGGCCGGCATGTTCGCCGCGGTGCAGGTCTTCCTGCCGGGCGACCAGGAGGCACTGGTGCTGCCGCGCCTGGCCGTGCTGGAGGACGAGGGCCGCAGTTTCGTCTTCGTGCACCATCACGACGACTTCTACGTGCGCCGGCCGGTGACGGTCGGGCGCTCCTGGGGCGATCGCCTGGAAATCACCGGCGGCCTGCGCGGCGATGAAACCATCGTCGCGGACGGCGCCTTCCTGCTGAAATCTGACGTCCTGCGCTCCAAAATGGGCGCCGGTTGCGCGGACTGAAGGGCGGCATCATGCGGAGTCTGACCTGGTTCCTGCACAACCGCGTGCTGGTGCTGGCGGCCACGGCCGTGGTGCTGGCCGGCGGCGTCGCCGCCTGGGTGCGCCTGCCCATCGACGCCTTCCCCGACGTGACCGGCACGCAGGTGATGATCCTGTCGCAGTCGCCCGGGTTGGCGGCGGTCGATGTCGAGCAGCGCGTCAGCTATCCCATCGAACTGGCCATGCGCGGGCTGCCGCGCGTGACCGAAGTGCGTTCGCTGTCGAAGGCCGGCCTGTCGCAGGTCGTCATCACCTTCGAGGACGGCGCCGACACCTACTGGACCCGGCAGGTGGTCTTCGAACGCCTGGCCGCCGCACGCGAGGAACTGCCGCCGGGCACCGACGCCGAACTGGGCCCCATCAGCACCGGGCTGGGCGAGATCTTCCAGTACACGCTCGAAGGCGACGGTCTCAGCCCCATGGAACTGCGCACCATCCAGGACTGGCTGGTGGCGCCGTTGCTCAAGCCCATCGCCGGCGTCAACGAGGTCAACAGCTTCGGCGGCGAGGTGAAGCAGTACCAGGTGCTGGTCGACCCGGACCGCCTGCTGGCCTACGGATTGACGTCGGGCGATGTCGTGGCCGCCATTGAGCGCGGCAACGCCAACGCGGGCGGCGGCGTCATCGTGCGCGGCTGGGAACAGGTGTACCTGCGCGGCGTGGGCCTGCTGCGGGACATCCCCGACCTGGAGCGCGTGGTGCTGACGGCCAGGGACGGCGCGCCGGTCTACCTGCGCGACGTGGCCGACGTCGTGGTCGGCGCCGAGCCACGCCAGGGCGCGGTCACGCGCGACGGCAAGGGCGAAGTGGTGGCCGGCATGGTCATCATGCTGAAGGGCGAGAACTCGCGCGAGGTGGTCGACCGCGTCAAGAAGGCCGTCGCCGAACTGGGCCCCACGCTGCCCGAGGGCGCGCGGCTGAACGTGTTCTACGACCGCACCTCGTTGATCGAAGCCTGTCTGGACACGGTCATCCACGCGCTGCTCGAGGGCGGGCTGCTGGTCGTGCTGATCCTCTTCCTGTTCGTGGCCGAGCTGCGCACCGCGCTGATCGTCGTCTTCTCGCTGCCGCTGACCTACCTGATCAGCTTCATCGTGATGGGCCAGGTCGGACTGACGGCCAACCTGATGAGCCTGGGCGGGCTGGCGTTCTCGGTGGGCATGGTGGTCGACGCCTCGATCGTGGTGGTCGAGAACGTGCGCCGCCATCTGGCGCATTCGCCGCCGGGCACCCCGACGCGGCCGGTGGTGGCGCGCGCGGTGATCGAGGTGGCCAGGCCCGTCGCGTTCTCGGTGCTGATCATCGCCATCACGCTGGTGCCGCTGTTCACGCTGCAGGGCATCGAAGGCCGCATGTTCGCGCCGCTGGCCCTGACGATGCTGATCGCGCTGCTGGTCTCTCTCGGCGTGGCCCTGACGGTGGTGCCGGCGCTGGCCGACCTGCTGCTGCGCGCCACGCCCGAACGCGAGTTCGCCTTCGTGCGCCGCTTCCATCAGGGCTACCTGAACCTGCTGCAGGCCGCGCTGCGCCGGCGCGGCCGCACGACGCTGATCGCCCTGCTGGTGCTGGCCGGCAGCGCCGCCCTGGTGCCGCTGATGGGCACCGAGTTCATGCCGCCGCTGGACGAGGGCTCGCTGGCCATCAACGTGGTGCGGCTGCCCAACGCGTCGCTGGAGGGCTCGGTGCAGGTCTCCGAGTTCCTCGAGAAGCGCCTGCTGGCGTTTCCCGAAGTGTCGACCGTGGTCAGCAAGACCGGGCGCGCCGAGATCAGCGAGGACCCGATGGGACCCGAGCAGACCGACGTCTTCGTGATGCTCAAGCCGAAGGGCATGTTCAGCCGTGGCCGCGACAAGACCGAACTGGTGGCTGCGATCGCCGCCGATCTGGCCGAGGTGCCGGGCCTGCGCTACTCGTTCTCGCAGCCCATCGCCCTGCGGGTCAATGAGCTGATCTCGGGCGTCAAGAGCGATCTGGCGGTCAAGATCTTCGGGCCCGACCTGGCCATCCTGAAGGACGTGGCCGACCGCGCCGCAGCCGCGATGGGCGGCGTTGACGGGGCCGCGGACATCAAGGTCGAGCAGGTGGCCGGCATGGCGCAACTGGACGCGGTGATCGACCGCGAAGCGGCCGCACGCCACGGCATCGACGTGGGCGTCATCAACGAGACCATCGAGACGGCGGCCGCCGGCCGGCTGGCCACCACGTTGATCGAAGAGGACCGTCGCATCGCCGTGGTCGTGCGCTACCCCGAGTCGGCGCGGCGCGACGTGGCCGAACTCGAACGACTCCTGGTCCCGGCCCCCGGCGGTGAGCGCGTGCCCCTGGGCCAGTTGGCGGCATTCCACCTGATCGAAGCCCCCGCGCAGGTCACGCGCGAAAACGGCATGCGCCGCGTCGTGGTCGAAGCCAACGTGCGCGGCCGCGACCTGGGCGGCTTCGTCGACGACGTGCGCGCCGCCGTGGCCCCGCTCGCGCTGGAGTTGCCGTCCGGCTACCGCATCGAGTACGGCGGGCAGTTCGAGAACCAGCAGCGGGCGATGCGTCAGTTGTCCATCGTCGTGCCCGTCGCGCTGCTGCTGATCATGATCCTGCTGCACCTGGCGCTGGGCTCGTTCCGGCACGCCTTCCTGGTGCTGCTGAACCTGCCGTTCGCCCTGGTGGGCGGCGTGCTGGCGGTGGTGGCCTGGGGCATCCCGCTGTCGGTGTCCGCCGCGGTGGCGTTCATCGTCCTGCTGGGCGTGGCTGTGCAGAACGGCGTCGTGCTGGTGGCGTTCTTCCGCCAGCTGCGCGAAAGCGGCAGTTCGCTGGACGAAACCATCACCCGCGGCTGCGACCTGCGCTTCCGCCCGCTGCTGATGACGGCGCTGACCAGCTTCATCGGCCACCTGCCGATGCTGTTCGCCACCGGCTCGGGCGCCGACATCCAAAAGCCGCTCGCGGTGGTGGTGATGGGCGGCCTGATCACCAGCACGCTGCTGACGCTGGTGGTGCTGCCGGTGGTGTATGGGTGGGTCGAGGAGAGGCGGGATCGGGTGGTGAGGTAGGGGTCGGAGTTGCGCCGGCGCAAGGGCCCGCCGGGCTTGCGCCGGCGCAAATGATCCGACTGCGCCCAGGAATGTAATCCGTACTTGACACAAATGTTTGCCATACTATACATTTATTCCCATGAACAAGCCCAAACTCACGAATGCCCTGCGCGAACGGCGCAAGAGTGCCGGCGGGCTGACCCAGCAGGAGCTCGCCGAGCGCGCCGGGGTCACCCGCCAATCCATCATCTCCATTGAACAGGGAAAGTACCGCCCCAGCGTCGAACTGGCGCTGCTGCTCGCCCGTGCGCTGGGCTGCACGGTCGAGGATCTCTTTCACCTCAGCGATGACGGAGACAAGGCATGATGATCCTGTCGGCGCTCCTGGTTGTCGTGGGCTATCTCGGCATGCAGTTCGGGGGACCGGTCTGGGTCGCGGCGGCTACCTGCGGTGTGCCTCTGCTGCTCTATCTCCTGCATGACCTGGGCGTCATTGCGTGGAGAGACGACTTCCAGCGCGAGGTCGCCATGCGCTCCGGCATGCACGCGCTGGTCGCGGTGGGGCTGGTTTGCGCGATGGTCGTGGCGACGAACAACACCACCGAGCTCGTGGCCCGCGAAGAACCGGGGTACGGCCTGACGATGATGGCTGCCCTGACCCTGCGGATCGCGGCGATCATCTGGGGCTTGAGCTGGCTGGTCCAGTATTGGGGCGGCCAAATCGGCGCCATCCGCATCCTCTGGGTGCTGTTGGGCATCAGCTTCATCGAGACCGCGGGTACGACCATGCTCCGCGTGCACGGGACCGAAGCGGGCGGCATGCTCTTCTTCGCCAGGCTCTGGTTCTATCCGCTCCTGGCGCTGGCCATCGTCGGCTGCCGGCGCTGGCCGCGGGTCGGGGGCGCCGCGCTCTGCGTCTATCTGATCGGCAAGACGTGGTTTGTCGCCCACTCCTTTGCCGCGGTCGGGCTCATGGAAGATACGCTGGTCCAGGCGAGCATGATCGCCATGACGCTGCCGCTCATGGTTCCCGCCCTGACCCTGCTGTCGGCGCGGCGCGCCGGCGAAGTGTGAGCGGATGTTGGGCAGTTGCGCCGGCGCAACTCGAGCGCCACTCCCGTCGGTCGCGTCGATGACCGATGCCGATTGCCTGCATACTGTATTCACTCAGGGCTATGCCCATGATGTTGCATGATGATTATTGTCGCTGAACCACTTGCGCCGGCGCAAGCACACGCCCCACGCTTGCCGAATCGATCCCCATGCCTCAGGATGCCCGCGAACCCGCGCCCCGCCCCGAAAGGACCCGCGCCATGTCCGCCGACCGCTCCCTCCGCGGCAAGACCATGCTGATCACCGGCGCCAGCCGCGGCATCGGCAAGGCTATCGCCCTGCGCGCGGCCGAGGACGGCGCCAACGTGGCCATCCTGGCCAAGACCACGACCGAGCACCCGAAGCTGCCGGGCACCATCCACAGCGCGGCGGCCGAGATCGAGCAGGCCGGCGGCCGGGCCCTGGCCTGCAAGTGCGACATCCGCGACGACGAGCAGGTGCAGGCCGCCGTGGAGGCGACGGTGCAGGCGTTCGGCGGCATCGACATCGTCGTCAACAACGCCAGCGCCATCAGCCTGACCGGGCTGCTGGAAACGCCGATGAAGATGTACGACCGCATGTTCGACATCAACGCGCGGGGCAGCTTCCTGGTCACGCAGTGCGCCATGCCGCATCTGCTCAAGGCGGCCAACCCGCACGTGCTGAACCTGAGTCCGCCGCTGACGATGCACCCGCGCTGGTTCGCCGGCCACGCCGCCTACACGCTGGCCAAGTACGCCATGAGCGCCTGGGTGCTGGGCATGACCGAGGAGTTCCGCGCGCAGGGCGTGGCCTTCAACGCGCTGTGGCCCCGCACGGCCATCGACACCGCGGCGGTGCGCAACCTGCTGGGCGGCGAAAAGCTGGCCAATGCGAGCCGGAAACCGGGGATCGTGGCGGACGCCGCCTGGTTCATCCTGACGCGCGACAGCCGGGGCTGCACCGGCAATTTCTATACAGACGAGCAGGTTCTGGCCGAAGAAGGGCAGACCGATCTGGACCATTATGCGGTGCGGCCCGGCACCCCCCTGTTCACCGACTTCTTCCTGGACTGAGTCCCAGCCCGACGCCACGGAGTGCCCCATGAACAAGACGAAGATCATCTGCACGATCGGGCCGGCCAGCCGCAGCCCCGAGATCCTGGAAAAGCTGATCGAGGCGGGCATGAATGTCGCGCGCCTGAATTTTTCGCACGGCACGCTCGAGCAGCACGCCGAGCTCATCCGCGACATCCGCGCGGTCGCCGGGCGGCTGCACCGGCACGTGGCGATCCTGCAGGATCTGGCCGGTCCCAAGATCCGCACCGGCGTGATGGCCGCCGGCACCGTGACGCTGGAGAACGGACAGGCGTTCACGCTCACCAACCGCGACGTGCCCGGCGACGCGCATGAAGTCGGCCTGACCTACGCGGACCTGCCGGCCAACGTGCGCGCCGGCGACACGCTGCTGCTGGCCGACGGCCTGCTGGAGCTGGAAGTCGAGTCGACCAGCGACCGCGACATCCGTTGCCGGGTCGTCGCCGGCGGGCCCCTCAGTTCGAACAAGGGCATCAACCTGCCGCACCGCAGCATCAACGCGCCCATCCTGACCGAGAAGGACAAGCGCGATCTGGAGTTCGGGCTGGCCCACGATGTCGATTTCATCGCGCTGAGCTTCGTGCGCACCGCCCACGATGTGCTCACGGTCAAGAAGCTCATCACCGAGGGCGGCCACGACGTGCCGCTGATCGCCAAGATCGAGAAGTTCGAGGCGCTGGCGAACATCGACGAGATCCTGGAAGTGGCGGACGGCATCATGGTCGCGCGCGGCGACCTGGGCGTGGAGATCCCGCTGGAAACCGTGCCGCGCGCCCAGAAGATGCTGATCACCAAGACGAATGCCGCGTCCAAGCCGGTGATCACCGCCACGCAGATGCTGCGCTCGATGGTCGAGCATCCGCGCCCCACGCGCGCCGAAGTGACGGACGTGGCCAACGCCATCCTGGACGGCACCGATGCGATCATGCTGTCGGAGGAGACCGCCCAGGGCGCCTTCCCCGTGCAGGCCGTGAAGGTGATGGCGCGGGTCGCGGCCGACATCGAACCCCTGTTCGACCACGAAGGCTGGAACACCCGCCTGAAGGCCGCCACCAAGCTGAGCTTCGAGGCCGCCGTGGCGCACACGGCGGTCGAGATGGCCGCAGATATCGGCGCCGCCGCCATCCTGACCTGCACCACCAGCGGCAGCACCACGCGGCTGGTCGCCCGCTACCGTCCGCGGCAGCCGCTGCTGGCCATGACGCCGCACGCGCGGACGGCCGTGCGGCTGGCCCTGACCTTCGGCGCCGTGCCGGTGCTGATGGCCGAGACGGACAGCGCCGAGGCGCTCGAGCACCGCGCCATCACCACGGCGCTGCAGGGCGGGTACGTCAAGCCGGGGCAGCCGGTGGTCATCACGGCAGGGCTGCCGTTCAACCGTGCCGGCACGACGAACATGATCAAGGTGGCCACGGCCGAGTGGGATTAGGCGGTGTCGTCCGGTGAGCCGCGGCCGTCCGTGCGCCGCGGCAGGACATCGGCGAACACGCGCCCGTAGATCTCCCACACCGTGACGAACAGCGCCGCCAGGATGGGGCCGATGATCAGGCCCAGGACGCCGAACATCGTCACGCCGCCCAGCGTCGACAGCATGATGAGCAGTTCCGGCAACTGGGTGTCCTGGCCCACCAGCCGCGGACGCAGGACGTTGTCGACGCTGCCGACCACGCCGCCGCAGAACACGGCCAGCAACACACCCGCCAGGGTGTCCCCTCCGGCGATCAGCATGATCGAGGCCGGCAACCAGACCAGCCCGGTGCCGATGCCCGGGATCACCGACAGCACGACCATCAGCGCGCCCCAGAAGAGGGCGCTGGGCACGCCCGCCACCGCGAATGCCGCGCCCGCCAGCGTGCCCTGGATCAGGCCGATCACCGCCGTGCCCTTCAGGGTGGCGCGCGTGACCGAGCTGAACTTTTCCAGAAGTCGCCGCTCTTCGGCGTCGTCCAGGGGCAGATAGTACAGGATGCGGTCGATCAGGCGACCGCCCTGATCCAGGAAGAAGTACATGGCGTACAGCATCACCGCGAGCATGAACAGGAAGTTGAGCGTGCCGGTGGTCGCGGCCGACAGGCTGCCGATGAGCAGCTTGCTGAGGAAGCCGACCGCCTGGCCGGCGCGGGTCATGATGTCGTCGCGGTAGGGCTCAAGGCGGTCGTAGAACGGCAGCGTCTGCAGCCACCCCATGATCTGATCGGGGTGGTTCAGCTTGTCCTGCACCCAAGGAACGGCGGTGTCGCCGACCTTGATGGCTTCGGCCGTGACCAGCCCCAGCAACCCGACCAGCGGCACCAGCACGACCAGCACCACCACCAACAGGACCGCGATGGCCGCGGCGCGGCGGCGTCCGCGCAGCAGCTTCACCGTGCGCCGGTACAACGGCTGCGCCAGCGAAGCGAAGATGCCGGCGAAGAGCAGCGCCATCAGGAACGTGCGGATCATCTTCAGGAACACGAACGAGATGACCACGACCAGGATGATCAGGAAGACGCGTCCGGCCACGGCCGAGCCGCCGCGCCCCCTGGGGGCGTCGCCGACCGCGGCCCGACGGGAGGGCTTGGAGGATGTCTTCGGCGCGGGTTCGCTGGTCATGTCGCCGGGCCCCGGTCAGCCGACGGCTTCGTCGAGGATCTTCTGCAGATCCTCGCGCTTGACCCCGAGCATGAGCTGCCCCTGCGGGTAGGAAACCGCGACCACGCCCTGTTCGCAGCCGCCGAGGCAGCCGCTGGCGAAGATCTTCACCCGCGTCTCGAGGCCCTGCTCCTTGGACATCCGCTTCAGTTCCTCGCGCAGCTCCACGCCGCCGCGGTCGGCGCAGCACGGCTTGGGCGCGCCGTCGGGGCGCTTGTTGGTGCAGACGAAGACCGCTGCGGGAAACGGCGCGGGGAACTTCAGCATGGGGCATTCTCCTTGGCGCGGGAGCGCGGGCCCGGAGGCCTTGGGGTGGCGCGAGGTGGAACGGCCCGCGAGACGCGCGGCGGCCACCGGACCCCGTCACCAATAGCACGATCACCGGAAATCTGCACCCGCGATCCGGGCCGGCGGCGACACCAACGACAAAAGAGAAGACCGGGCGGGCCTCCTGCGACCCTCGCCCAAGGTCGCGTTCAGCCCAGCCCGGTCCTCGCGTCGCTCATCAAAATTGCATCGGCAGCACCATCGATCAGCCCAGATCGTTGCCAAGCCATATAAATGTGTACTCATCAGACCCGAATAAATGGTGGTGCTGCCGACGGCCCAAGTCCCTCGGGATCCCCCACGCATGTAAGGTAAGGCCACACGAAGGGCCATTCGGGTGCAGCCGATGGTCATTTTGGTGATTAATTTTTCTACTGACGTCAGCAAATGGAGAAATCAAAGGCGCCAACCCGGTCAAACCGGCGGCAATTCCTCGAAAACACCGGCCTGGCGGTTCTTGCGGACGTTGTCCCAGCGGAAGTAGCGGCCGTTCATGGCGATGTAGACGCCGGGGGGCAGGCTCTGCGCGAAGGCCAGGGCCCCGCCCAGATTGAACAGCCCGTCCGAGCTGCCGAACGCGTAGGGGATCATCGCCCCGGTCAGGACCACGGTCTTGCCGGTGATGTGCTCGCCCAGCAGGCGGGCGGTCACTTCCATGGTGTCGGTCCCGTGGGTGATGACGATGCGGTCGCGCGAACAGGTGCGGCACTGGTTCAGGATGACCTGCCGGTCGTCGTCGGTCATTTCCAGACTGTCGACCATCATCAGGGTCCGCACTTCGACGTCCGCCAGGCTGCGCCCGAGCTTCAGCAGCTCCGCCATGTGCGTGTCCTTGAAGTACAGCGAGCCGTCGCGCTCGTTGTATTCCTTGTCGAAAGTGCCGCCGGTGATGAACAGGCGGATCGGCTCGGTCATGGCTCGGTCCTTTCAGGAACAGACGTCAGGCGATGACGATCACCGCACGCTGGCCTTCCAGCCCGGGATGCGTCCACAGCCACAGGCGGTACGGGAAGCCGTCGTCGCGGCGCCAGGCCGACACGACTTCACCGCCGGCCTGCGGGCCGACATCGTCCGGCTCGGGCATGGCGCTGATGGTCAGGTGGTGGAAGGCCGTCAGGAAATCGGCGGCCGACTGGCGGCGCAGGATGTGCACCATGTAGGCGATCATGCCGGCGTTGACCGGGCGGCCCTCCTGATTGACCAGAATCGAAACCACGCGGTCGGTGTCCGAGCCCACGTCCGAGCGCAACCGGTCCCCCACCGCCAGCGACCGCGCGGTGCCGGCGCCCATCTCCTCGATGACCTGGCCGTAGGGCTTGCCAACCGGTTCGTGCAGATCGGCAAAAATGCGGACCAGATGCGGCAGAATTTCATGCGCACCCAGCACGTGCCGCGCCTCGGAGGCCGTGTCGCCGGTGGTCACGACGTGGCGGAATTCGCGCGCCAGCTCCGGCAGGTAAACGTCGCAGCCCGGCAGCGTGGCCGGCTTGCCGGTGTGCGGATCGAACGTAATCAGGGTACCGGCCATGTCCCACAGCAGCAGGCCCGCCGGGACGGCGCCGTTCGGGTTGTCGTTCTCGCTCGCCATCCCGCCACTTTCTGGTCCGTTGGTCGGTCGGACCGGTCTTTGCTATGCTGGCGGCGGGGGGAAGCCCCGCCGGGAAGGATTCGGCAGCGGTCCACCGCCGGCGTGGCCGCAACTATAATAGCCGATCCGTCCGCAACAACCAGTTCGGGGAGGGAAACCCATGTTCAAATTCTGGGGGCGTCACGCCCCTCTGGCCCTGGCCGCCCTGGCGCTCCTGGCGGCCATCCCGGCCGCGAAGGCGAACGCCGAGGAACTCGAAGGCCTGCTCGAGGATGTCACCGGACAGTACGCCCGCGCCTATCTGGCGCCGTTCACCCATTCGTTCGGCCCCAACCTCAACAGCGGCGTCTACCACACCGCCGCCATCCCGATGTCGCGCCTGACGATCGACTTCGGCGTGAAGGTCATGGCCACCCATCTGGCGGCCGAGGACCAGACGTTCCAGACCGTGATCGAGAATGTCGACCTGTCGGAATACGGCTACGACGTTCCCGGCGATCCCGACGACCTCGGGGACATCGTCATGAGCGGCCCAACGGTCTTCGGCGATACCGAGACCCCGGGCAACGTCTCCGGCTACGTGAACGGCGTGCAGGTCTTCAGCCAGGACACCATCGAAGGCCTCATCGACACGCGCTACTCGCCGATGGTGGTGCCCCAGGCCAGCATCGGCGGCGTGGCCGGCCTGCGCGCCACGGTGCGCTGGCTGCCCGAAATGGATCTGAGCGACTTCGGCAAGACCAAGCTCTTCGGCTATGGCCTGCAGTGGAGCGCCAACGGCCTGATGCCCACGCTTCCGGTCGACGTGATGGTCGGCTTCTTCCGCCAGTCGGTCGATGTCGGCACGCTGATCGAGACCGACGCCAACAGCATGTTCATCGCCGCCAGCAAGAGCTGGAAGCTGGTGACGCTGTACGGCGGCTACGCCAAGGAAGACTCCGAGATGACCATCGCCTACACCTACGCCGGCAACGACACCGGCGTGTCGTTCACCGTCGACGACACGCAGGAAAGCCGCGTGACCGTCGGCGCCACGCTGAACGTGCTGGCCAAGCTGAATCTCGAGATGGGCTACGGCGATCTGACCACCTACACCGCGGGTCTGATGTTCGGCTTCTGAGCATCGCCCGCACCTGAATCAAGGGAAGGAAAGACAACATGAAGACGATGATCGACAACCTCCGCCGCCGCGCCGTCCCGGCGCTGCTGGTGCCGGTGCTCCTGGCCGCGGGCCTGTGGCTGGGCGGCTGCGAGAGCGACGCCACCGCGCCGCAGGATCCCGCCCCCGCGCTGAGCGAACAGGATGCGGCGCAACAGGCCGGCTTTGCGGCCATGGCCGTGGCGCAGGTCGGACCCACGGTCGTGACCTTCAGCGAGTCCGGCAAGGACGTCTACTCGCGCTCGTTCATCGGCGTCGCCTCCGGCACCGTCTGGCTGGACTTCCGGCTGGGTGGCGCAGGCGGGACGCCGGCCACCTGGAGTGTGGGCGACTGGGCGCGCCTGTACACCGCTGCGGACGAATTCGTGACCGTGTCGGTGGGTGAAGGCGGTGCGGTGCTGGTGGCGCTCGACGTCACCGCCGACATCGACCAGGGCCAAGACAGCGCCGTGCTCGGTGGCGGCGGCACGTTCCAGTCGGGCGTGTACGCCGCGACGTTCACCTTCGACGAGCTGGCCGTGGCGGCCGCGAACGACTACCCGACCGGCGGCGCCATGGTGTTCACCAGCGGCGGCTACGCCGTGACGGTGACCTTCAACGGCACGAACCTGGCGACGGTCGCGGTGGCAGGACACGGCACGTGGACGTTCAACCTGGACACGGGCGCGCTGACGCAGCCGACCTAGGTCCGGTTCGCGCGGTTCCGCGCACTGTCGAATGCAGGGACGGGGACCCTTCCTGGGTCCCCGTCCGCATCTCCGCTGTCACGACTCGGGCTCCAGCCCGGTTCCTTCCCTATGTCCGGACCGGACCCGATCGAATGATCGTGAGTCGCTGGTCCGGTCTGGAGCCTGCGCCCGACACGACTTTTGCGCTGCCCGTGATTCAGGACAGGTGGTCGAATCCGGGCGGGTCCTTCGCCGTGGTCTTCCGCTTGAGAACCGCTCGTTGCGCGCGGGCGCGCCGGCTCCACGGGAGCACGGGCGAGGATCCGCGGCGCCGACATGATCCACCCGTCCGGCGACGCGCGCAAGGCCCGATCGGCCGCACGTTGATTGCCAGAGGCTCAGCCCGGTGCTAGGCTGGCCGCAACCTTCCGGAGCCGGTCCGGAGACGATGTCCGCTTCGTCCCGTGCAACAAGGAATTCCCGACGTGATCACGAGCCGCAAAGCCGTTTCGATCTCCACTGTGTGCGCCGCGCTCCTGTTGGCCGCCGGCAGCGTGCAGGGCGCCGTGGCCCCCCGCGCCGCGCCCGTGCCCCCGGGCGGAGGCCGCCTGCTGATCGAAGGAGGGTGGGCCGTTCCGCTGGGCGACCTGGACGACAGCCTGGACTTGAATTCGCGGAGTGCGGGCGCGCGCCCCGGATTCGAGCTGGGCCTGCGCTGGCGCTTCCAGCTGACGCCGGCGTGGTCCGTGGCGCCGTCGTTCCACTTCCTGGGCTACGGTGACGCCACCGGCCTGGGCGCCGACGGCGAAGCGAGCCTGGCCGCGACGTCGCTGCGCTACGGCGCCGAACTGCTGCTGAAATCCACGCGCGACGGCAACCGCCCGTTCATCGGCCTGACGCCGAGCGTGGCGCACAGCCGCCTGAAGGGACCGGGCAAGGATCGCCTGACCCCGATCGAGGCCACCAGCAACGGTCTGGGTCTGTCCGCCCGCGCGGGCGTCCAGTTCGGCAGCCTCGAAGTGAGCGCGGTCTACCACGTGAACCGGTTCCGCTCGTACAGCTTCTTCCCGATCGGCAGCGAGCAGACCTTCAACTGGGACACCGTCGTGCTGCGCTTCGGCTGGCAGCTGCCCTGACCGGGCTGCGGGCCTGTCGCCGCTTCGCAATCGAAACCGCCGGCCCCCTGTGGGGACCGGCGGTTTCGCGTTCTGGCGCTGCCAGGTTCTGCCGCGGCGCGGGCCGCGAGCGGACTAGAAGCGGATCGGCTTGCCGGGCTGGCCCGGAGCGCCGGCATCCGGCGTGTAGGAATCACTGGCCACCGAGTAGGGACCCTGGCGATCGGACGCGTCGACGGCCGCCACGCGGATCTGATGCGCGTGGCTGACCGTGGCGGCCAGCGTGTAGCTGTTCGTCGAGGCGGTGGCGATCTGCGCCCAGTTGCCGCCGTCAATGCTCTGTTCGACCACGTAATGATCCACCGCCGAACCCGTCGTCGGGGCGGTCCAGGAGTAGGATACGTTTACCGTCGTGGTCTGCGCCGAAGCGGGCGCCGCCAGCAGAATCGTCGTCAAGAAGGCCAGAGCCAAAGTTGCCTTGATCATCGAGGTGCGCTTCATCTGGTTGCTCTCCTGGCTGCCGCCGCCCGGGCGGTCCGTTTTCTGTGTCTTGGTGTCTGCGCCGCTCCGGGGCCCGGCGACTCCCGGAAGATTGCATAGGCGGTGCCATGACTCCCGAATCCGTGACCGCCCTCCCGCGGCGCGCCCAAACCGGCCATCATCAAACACGGTACGAAACATCACGAAATCACTCTGCTTTTGTCAGCCACTGACAGCGATCGGGCAAACTGCGCGGGAAAACCACGCCGGAGGCGATTCGCCACTCCGGATCGCACGCCCCGCTTGCCGACGGCGGGCGGGGCGCCGACATTGACGGGCACGATCGGAGTCCGCGGCGCGTCCCGTCCGGCCGTCGATGCCCCCAAACCCCTCTCATCCGGAGCGTGCCCGCCGTGAACCAGGCCGTGCGTGACCTGTGGCCCGAACTCGACTGGATCCAGGACGAAGCGCTGCGCGAGGCCACCGCCCGCACCTGGGAGCTGGCCCTCGAACGCAGCCCCCTGAGCGCCGAAGATCTGCAGACCATCCCCTTCACCCTGCTGGTGCCAGGCCTGAAAGTCAGCTTCATGGCGCACAAGCGCTGCGTGGTGCACGTGGCGCGGGACGCGGCCCTGAAGATGAACGCCTTCTTCGGCGCCGACCTGCCGGTGGATCTGGACGTGACCATCGCCGGGGCCATCCTGGCGGATGTCGGCAAACTTCTGGAATACGAGGTCCGCGACGGCAAGTCGTGCCAGAGCGAGATGGGCCGCTACGTCCGCCACCCGTTCAGCGGCGTGGGCCTGGCCATGGAGGCCGGTGTACCGCCCCGGGTCTGCCACATCATCGCCGCGCACGCCGGCGAGGGCGACATGGTCAAACGGACGACAGAGGCGTATATCGTACACCACGCCGACTTCATGACCTTTGAGCCCTTCCGCACGAAATAGCGCGGCGGCGGGCCGGCAAAATGGGGCTTGGCGAGGGCTGGATTCTGGCTTATCTAGGAGCCGGATCGGTCGAAACCGGGCCCCGGGGCCGCGCACGGACGCCCCGCCGGAGCCACCTGAGATAGCCGGGGAGGAAAACCATGGCTGACAATACCGACAAGGTCGCCGGGAACGTCGACGGCCAGTTCTACGTGGACAGCAACTGCATCGATTGCGACCTGTGCCGCCAGACGGCGCCGGACAACTTCATGCGCAACGAGGACGACGGCTACTCCTACGTCTCCAAGCAGCCCGAGACCGACGAAGAGCAGCAGGCCTGCCTCGACGCCATGGAAGAGTGCCCGGTCGAAGCCATCGGCGACGACGGCTGAGCCGCGATTCCCCGGTTTTCGCCCCTGCTTCGTGAATGCGGCCCGCCCCGGTGGCGGGCCGCTGCGATTTTGTGGAAACTTGTGGGCGTCCTCCGGTTTGAACCGGGCGCTGAAGAATGGCAGGACAGCGGCCCGCCGCGGCCGCACCCAACCCCTGAAAATCCGGCCGGCCCTGACCGGCCGTTGTGAGGAGTCCCGATGTCCACCCTCAAGCGTATCCCCCTGGCCGCCATCGCCCTGGTGGCGATCGGCCTGGCCGTGGGCCTGACCCTGCAGGGCGCGCCCGGCGCCTCGACCGCCACCGCGGCTCCGGCGGTCGCCGGCGCGCCGGCGGCGGCCCCCGCCGGCGAACTGCGGTCCTACGCCGACGTCGCCGAGCGCACGATGCCCGCGGTGGTCAACATCGCCACCGACAAGCCGGCCGACAGCGACTTCCAGCACCCGTTCATGGATGATCCGACGTTCCGGCGCTTCTTCAACATGCCGGACGACGAGGCCCACCGCGGCCAGGACCGCGTCGAGCGGTCGATGGGCTCGGGCATCGTCATCTCGTCGGACGGCTACATCCTGACGAACAACCACGTGGTCGAGAACGCCACCAAGATCAAGGTCACCTTCGAAGGCGAGCGCGAGTACGAAGCGAAGGTCATCGGCACCGACCCGCCGACCGACGTGGCGCTGCTGAAGATCGAGGCCAAGGGTCTGCCGACCATCGAGGTGGCCGACAGCGCGAAGCTGCGCATCGGCGACCAGGTGATGGCCATCGGCAACCCGTTCGGCGTGGGCCAGACGATCACCATGGGCATCGTCAGCGCGCTGGGCCGCAACATCGGCCTGACCGACTACGCCGACTTCATCCAGACCGACGCCTCGATCAACCCGGGCAACAGCGGCGGCGCCCTGGTGAACATGGAGGGCAAGCTGGTCGGCATGAACTCGGCCATCCTCAGCCGCAGCGGCGGCAGCATGGGCATCGGGTTCTCGATCCCGGCCAACATGGCGATGAAGGTGGTCGCTTCGCTGAAATCCGACGGCGAAGTCAAGCGCGCCTACCTGGGCGTGCTGCCGCAGCCGGTGGACCAGTCGCTGGCCGACTACTACGGCATGGACAAGCCGCGCGGCGTGCTCGTCGCGCAGGTGAACGACGACACGCCCGCGGCGGCCGCCGGCGTGAAGGAAGGCGACATCATCCTGACGGTCGACGACCGCCCCATCAACACGCCGAACGCGCTGCGCAACCTGATCAGCCTGTCCGACGTGGGCCACCCCGCCCGCGTGCAGGTGCTGCGCGACGGCAAGGAGCGCGAGATCGTCGTGAAGCTGGGCCGTCTGCCGGACCAGCCGGTGGCCGGCAACACCCCGGCCGTGCAGGAGAAGGAAGACGACACGACCCTGGTCGGCGTGACGGTGCGCCCGCTGACCGACCGCGTGCGCGCGATGGCCAGCCTGCCGGAAACCGTGCAGGGCCTGCTGGTGACCGAGGTGGCCGCCACGAGCAACGCCGCCGGCGAAGGTCTGGCCGAAGGCGACGTGATCGTCGAAATCAACCGCATGCCGGTCAGCACCCTGTCGGAATTCCAGGCCGCCCTGGCCCGCACGCCCGACAAGCCGGTGTTCATGCGGGTGTACAAGCCGCAGGTCCGGCAGAACGTGTTCCTGGCGGTGCCGCGCTAAGCGGCGCTTGCCGACGAAAGGCCCCGGTGGTCGTCTCCCTGGGGCCGCGGGCCCGTGCCGAGAGCGGTGCGGGCCCGCACTTTTTTTGGGGGTGGGCCAGGGTGTTTGATCGCCGCTGAGTACTGTATACAGACCTGAAAGCTATTTATTTCACTTGCGGTTGTTGATGTTGTTCGCTATATTTTCGCCATCATCTTTTCTCGCCGTCCCTCCCCGGAAAGCGAGTCCCCCATGGCCACGTTTACTCTTCCCGAATTCGCTCCCGGTTTGCCCGCCGCGCGGGTCGATGCCTCGCTGCGCCAGGTCCTGGTCGCACGAGACCGGGCCCACGAATGCGCGGCGCTGTGGTTCGCCGAAGTGTCGCGCCGCGGGCTGTATCGGGAGCTCGGGCACGCCAGCCTGCATCTCTACGCCACTCAGGAATTGGGCTTCAGCGACAACCGGTACCACCAGTTCAAAGCCGTCGAGAGTGGTGATATCGGTTGGACCAAGGCGCAGCAGGTGGCGCGCGTGGCGACGGAGGCGACCCAGGCCGTCTGGGTGGCGAAGGCCGCGACGACGGGCCGGCGGGAGCTTGAACAGCAGGTGCGGCAGGCGCGGGAGCGGCGCCCGCGTGTGCCGGCGGCGGCGCAGCTGGCGTTCGACCGTGTCGAGCCGCCGGTCGCCGATCTGCCGGTCACGATCAACCTGCGAGGCGATGGGGTTCGCCTGGCGCGGTACGAATCCTTGGTGGAAAAGGCGCACAAGCTGGGCCTGGTGCCGGCCGGCGCGGACCGGTTCGATCTGGTGTTGGCGGCGCTGGAATGCCTCGTCGAGTCACAGCCCAGCGAAAAGGTGTCTCATGGGCCCACCGCGCAGATCATCATCCACCAGTGTCCCGACTGCGAACGCGCGGCGGTCACGACCAACCGAGGCGAAAAGCGAGTTGCGCCGGCGCAACTGGCGGCGCTGACCTGCGACGCGCACGTGCGGCGGCCGGGCAAGCCGAACCGGGCGACGATAAAACCTTCAGTGCGGGCCGCGGTGCTGGCGCGCGATCGGCATCGTTGCGCGACACCTGGGTGTCGATCAACGCACTTCCTGGAGGTTCATCATCTGACGCCGCGCGGGCAGGGCGGTTCGAACCGGGCGGAGAACCTGATCACGTTGTGCAGCCGGTGTCATGGGTTCGTGCATGAAAAAGGCGGGACCGTTGCGCCGGCGCAAGTCGGAGCGGGCTGAGGTTACACACGTGCCTGTGTGGCGGCCGTGTTGGCGTCGGCGAAACCCGCGCGCTACGCGGGGATCACCGTCAGCTTCATGATCCGAACCATCCGGGCCGCTCGGCCGCTCAAAGCCAAGCGCTGGTAACCTGAGCGACGGCACCCAGCGAACGGCGGTTGTCGGCGTCAGGCAGTGCCGTCCGCAGTTGGTCTCGATCGGGCTTCCGGCCTCGACTCCATTCGGCACGTTCCTTCCAGAGCGCACCCCACATGGGTCCAGGCCACGGCGACCGGAGATCGGCCATCGTGTTTCGGTAAAACAACTTCACGAACCACCTGGGGGCTTCTCATGCGCGAAATCAACCGTCGCCCACCGACGACAGGCGATGCCGCGAGTGTCGCAGCGGAAACCCTGTTCCAGCGTGTCGCCGAGATCATCGACGGAGCCCGGGGGCGATTGGCTAGAGCGGTGAACTCGGCGATGGTTGAGGCCTACTGGGAAACAGGGCGAGAGATCGTCGAGATCGAGCAGGCCGGCGAGCCACGGGCAGACTACGGCGCTCAGTTGATCGAGCGGCTTTCCCGACACATGACAGAGCGGTTCGGAACCGGCTTCAGCATTCGCAACCTGGAGCGAATGCGTCAGTTCTACCTCGCGTTTGCGGACCGTACAGAGGTCATCGACCCCCGGAATGTCGCCATTGATAACGATGTTCAACAAATTCCGCCCGCACTGCGGGCGGAATTGGCGCCGCCTGTGGATCGAGAACTGTCCTTCGCACTCAGTTGGACTCACTATCGCCTTCTGATTTCCATCGCTGACCCCTCAACCCGTTCCTTCTACGAGGCCGAAGCCGTCCGCGAGGGCTGGTCATGCCGCGAACTTGAACGCCAGATCGCCTCCCACCTGTACGAGCGCCTCGCCTCCAGCCGCGACAAGGCCGACGTCCTCGTCCTCGCCCACCAGGGCCAGGAAGTCATCACCCCGAAGGACCTCGTGAGGGACCCGCTCGTCCTCGAATTCCTCGGCCTGCCCGACCGCCCTCACTGGCGTGAGCGTGACCTCGAGCAGGCCATCATCGACCATCTGCAGGAATTCATGCTCGAACTCGGCAAGGGGTTCAGCTTCGTCGCGCGGCAGAAGCGCATCACCCTGGACGGTGACCACTTCTTTGTCGATCTCGTGCTCTACAACCGGCTGCTGCGCTGCTTCGTGTTGATCGACCTGAAGCTCGGCAAACTGACCCACCGCGACCTCGGCCAGTTGCAGATGTACGTGAACTGGTACGACCGCACCCAGCGCGAAGCCCATGAGGAACCGACCGTCGGCATCGCGCTGTGCTCGCGCCGGAACGACGCGGTGGTGCGCATGACGCTGCCCGAAGGCGAGATGCGGATCGTCGCGGCGCGGTACAATGTATTGTTGCCGAGTGCGAAGGAACTCGAGGCCGTGGTCAAAGAAGGCCGGCGCGTGGCCGAGCGGCAGGACTCGGGTGGGCGCGAACCGGCCCTTTGACCGGCTGTTATGGTCGCTGCCATCCGCCAGGGCCTTGAGGCAAGCCTCACGGCTTCGCGAACGCCCCCACCGTCTCGGCCAACAACTTGTTGAATCCCGCCGGATCCTCGCGCATCAGGAAATGCCCCCTGCCCGGCAGCACCCGCAACTGGAAGCCGGGCACGATCGCCTTTATCGCCTCGACCTGCGTGGGCGGTTGTTCCGCGCTCACGCACATCAGGGGCACCGTCAACTCTGCCAGGCGAGCGGTGGTGTGATCGCCGATCCAGGTCAGGTAGTTCCGCAGCGCACTGAGCCCCACCTCCGGCGGCGCCGACGCCATGTCCGCGGCGATGCCGGCGGCCAGCGCGCTGTCCGCGCCCGCCGGGAACATGCGGGACACCCAGGCCGTGACGCCCGGGACGAAGTTCGCCTCGAACGTGCCGACGAACCCGTCGACGGCCTGCGGCGGCAGCTTCAGGTTCACATCCTGGAAGTTGTCCACGCCGATCAGGCCGGCCACGCGGTCGGGCGCCGCCAGCGCGGCTTCGACGATGACGGCGCCGCCCATCGAGTGGCCGATCAGGAGGGCGCCTTTCAGGTCGAGCTTCCGCAGCACCGCGGCCACGTCGCCGCCGAACGCTTCCATCGTGTAGTCCGTGCGCTCCCGGCCCGAGGCGCCGTGGCCGGCCAGGTCGATGGCCACCACACGGTTGTGGGCCTTGAAGGATTCGACCTGCGCGTCCCAGTAGCCGGCGTCACAGCTCCAACCGTGGACGAAGACCAGTACGGGATCACCCTGGCCCTGGTCGGTGAAGTGGATGAGGGCGCCGTCGGCGGCCGGGACCGTGCCTTCGGTGGCGAGGGCCGCGGTGTGGGTCGCCGCAATCAGGACGACGATGGTCAGCGCCACGAGGCGCCGTCCGCGGAGCGCGGACATCGGATGGAACGACATGTCGATCGCCTCTCATTCGGGTGGGAGACCGGCGCCGCCGGTCGTGACCGCATGATACCGCCGGCGCGGGTGCGGATGCATCAGGGAACATGGTCACGAAAGAATCCCGCGCTTGCCGCTTGTCACGTAAAACCGCGACCTGTCATGATCACGTGCGGACGTCCGGACACGCCCGACCCCGACCGGCCGGTCGCCTCCGCCCCGTCAGGCGCCGCAACCACGCAGCGCCGAGGCCCCCACCACTTCCTGGAGAGAACATGACCCGACCTCGCTTCTCGCCACTGGCGCTGGCGGCGCTGCTGCTCGCGCTGTTCGTCGGTTTGGTCTACGGTGCGGAAGAGACCGCGCCGCGGCTGTTCACCCCCGTGCAGTTCGGCTTCAGCGCCGATGCCGAGGAAACCCTGCCCTACGCTCCGGACCGGCTGCTGGTGCAGATCCGCGAGGGCAGCATGGCCAAGTCGCTGCTCGGCATCTCCATGGACAAGGGCGCCCGCGCTCCGCTGGCGCAGAGCGGCCTGGTGGCCATCGACGAACTGGCGCAGGACGCCGGCATCGTCAGCATCGAGCGGCCCTACCTGCCGCTGAAGAACGCGGACAAGGCCGCCTCTTCGGGCTTCGACCGCTGGTTCATGTTCTCGTTCGACGAGGTCGAGAACCTGCCCGCGCTGGCCGATGAGTTCAGCGCCCTGGGCGATGTCCAGGCCGTATCCCTGGACTGGCGCGCCTATCCCGCAGTGACGCCTTCGGATCCCTACTTCGTCGCCAACTGGGGCCACAACAACACCGCGCAGCTGCCCGGCCTGGACTGGGGCGGCACCTATGACCACACCCTGGCCACGACCGTCGGCACCGTGGGCTTCGACGCCAACGCGCCGCAGGCGTGGGATGCGGCGCAGGCCTACGGTTCGGCCGCCGTGGTCATCGCCATCATCGACTCCGGTGTGGACATGGAGCACACCGACATCCGCAAAGTGACGGGCTACGACTTCGGCGACAACGACACCAACCCCGACGACAACGCGACGGGCGCCGGACACGGCACCTGCTGCGCGGGCGTCACTGCGGCCATGAACAACGGCGTGGGCGCGGTCGGCGTGGCTGCCGGCTGCAGCATCATGCCGCTGAAGGTCGCCAACAGCGCCGGCTCGATGTATTTCAGCGCCATCCAGAACGCGCTGTACTATGCGGCCGACAATGGCGCCGAAATCGTCAGCATGAGCCTGGGCGCGGCCATCTCCTCGGACGCCGCGACCGACGCCGCCATCCAGTACGCCTACAACGCGGGCGTGACCATCCTGGCGGCCACCGGCAACGAGAACAAGACCGTCATCAGCTACCCGGCCATCAACACCTACGTGATCGGCGTCGGCGCGGCTTCGCCGTGCGGCGACCGCAAGCGCAGCTCGAGCCTGTCGACCGAGGTCAACACGGGCGTCAGCACCGACCCCCGCGGCTATACGTGCGACGGCGAGCGCTGGTGGGGATCGAGCTACGGTGTGACGACGGCCAACGCGGCCGGCGCCGTGGACATCCTGGGGCCGACGATCCTGCCGACCTGCGACATCGTGGGCACCGGCGGCTACCGCACGGGCGACATCGAGCCCTTCTTCAACGGCACCAGCTGCGCCACGCCGTACGTGGCCGGCGTGGCGGCGCTGATCAAGTCGGCCAACCCGGCCT
>JAIFKS010000085.1 GCA_020049465.1 bacterium
CACTTCGCGCACCGTCGAGACATTCAGGTCCTGCGGGCAGGCGCGGTCGCAGGCGCCGCAGCCGGTGCAGTGGTGTTCCCGGCGCGCCAGCCGCAGGCGGCCCGCGATCGACAGCGGCCAGATCGCCGCGCCGAGGGGGCACAGGTACTTGCACCAGGCCATCGGCAGAACCAGTCCCAGCAGCAGCAGACCGCCGAGTACCGCGTAGCTCCAGGCGCGCACATCGTGCCCGTGGGCGCTGAAGACGATGTAGTAGGGGTCGTAGCCGCGGAAGACGAGCTCGCCCGTTTTCCAGGTCGCGGCCAGCACCAGCGTGAGCACCGCCAGGCGCAGTCCGATCTTCAGCGCGCGGTCCACCCGCGGGGGCACCCGCCACAGGCCGCTGAAATCGCGCCGGCGGAACAGGCGGCGCGCCAGGCGCGCTTCCCACTCGAACAGCGCACCCGCCGGGCACACCCAGCCGCAGAACGCCTTGCGGGCCAGCACCGTCAGCACCAGCAGGGCGATGAAAAGCGCCAGGTTCGTCTCGCCCGCGGCGCAGGAGAACTGCTTGCGTGTGAAGAAGCTCCACGCGGTCTCGAGGCCGCCGAACGGGCAGTAGGTTTCGACCGAGACCAGCGATTTGCCCATGGCATAGCGCACGCCGGTGAAGACGGCGGCGCCGACGATGAACAGCTGGAAGGCGAGGCGCAGACGCTTCACGCGGTCGATCTCCCGGAATGCGGGCGATCGGATCGGGTCATCGCCGCCGGGCAATACTATCATCCTGATTGTGACGCGTCAAAATCGCCGCGGCGCGTTTGCCGTGCTCCGTCTCATCGCAATGGCGAGCACCCCATCATTATGATCGTGCGCCAGGATTCCGTCGCGAACAATATCCTTATTTAGCAACGAGTTATGGAGGCGGTGACCCGGTACGGGGATTGCTTTTCCTGGACCTGCGCACCGGGTCCGGTTCCCGGCAGTTTGCGCCTGGCCATCCTCGGACTCCTGGAGGCGCCCCAGATGAAACGATTGCTGATACCCGTGGCAGCGGCACTGCTGGCTTTGGCGACATTGGGAGGCTGCGCCAGCGCCGGCGATGCGCCGTCGCCCAGCTATTATCAACCCCCCATGTACGATGTGGATGTCAGCTATTTCTACGATGCATTGTCGCCATACGGTGACTGGATCCGGACCGAAGAATACGGGCTGGTGTGGTGTCCGGCTGCCAAGCCGGTCGACTGGCGTCCGTATTCCGACGGCGAATGGATCTGGACCGACTACGGCTGGGCTTGGGTAGCCGATGAAGAATGGGGCTGGGCCGCCTTCCACTATGGCCGGTGGTACGACGATGTGCGCAACGGCTGGAGTTGGGTGCCCGGCAATGAATGGGGACCCGGCTGGGTGGCCTGGCGCGAGGGCGGCGACTGGATCGGTTGGGCGCCCATGCCGCCCGAAGTGCGGTGGCACTCGAGTCATGGCTTCATGGGCACCGATTGGGATGCGATGCCAGGCGTCCAGCACCACTGGTGGAGTTTCTGCCGGACGGGCGACCTGCCGGGCCGCAGCGTCAACCGGCGGCTCGCACCCCGGCACCAGGCTGTGGTTCTGATCAACGAGACGCACAACGTCACCCGCTACACGTTGGTCAACGCCCACGTGGCCAACCGCAGCTTCGATGTCGAGCCGATCCGGCGCGCGTCCGGTAAGGACATCCAGGTCCACCGGATCGTCGATGTGAAGGCGCCGCCGGCAAGTCGCGGTCGTCAGCTCGATCAGAACACCTTCAGCGCCTACCGGCCGCAGTTCCGCGAGGCCGCCGCCGGCGCGGTGCCGGCCAGGGTTCTGGGCGCCCGTCCGGTGCTGACGAATGCCGAGCGGCCAACCCCGATCATCGTCGGCAAACGCGATCGTCAGACCAGCGAGGCCCGGGAGCTCGGAAGCCGCGAGGCCGCCGACCGGCAGCAACTGGAGCGCGATCAGCGACGCGAAACCGCGCAGCCACCCGCCGGTGTCGACGACGCCACCCTGCGGCGCCGGCAGCAGTGCCAGCAGGATGCGCTCGATGAACAGTCGGTGCGCGACAAGCGGGTGCTGCAGTCGCGACAGGACAGGAAGAAGGAGAGTGCCCGCGAGAACGCGAAGGTCAAGCCGGTCACCAGGGGAACGCAGAAGACACGGTAGCGGTCAGTCGTGACCGCAGGACACACGAAACGAAGGGATCCGGAAATGAAACGCCAACTTCTCTCCATCGCCATGCTTGTGCTGACCGGGCTGACAGTCGCCGCGTGCGCCGGCTCGAAGGATATCCAGTTGACGAGCAGCGGGGATATCCCTGCCGCCACGTCGATCGTCAAGCTCGGCACCAATGACAACGGAAACACCACATTCGATCTGAAAGTCGAGCATCTGGCGCTGCCGGAGCGCGTCGATGCCGGCGCCACCGTCTACGTCGTCTGGATGCGTGGCCGCGACGCGAACGCCAACATCCAGAACATGGGCGCACTCATCGTCGACGACAATCTGAACGGCTCCTTCTCCGGTGTGACGCCGCTGAAGGACTTCGAGCTGTTCGTCACCGCCGAACCCACGCTGACGAACACCGCGCCGACAGGCAAGGCGCTGCTGTACTCGACCCTTTCGGCAAACTAGCTGCCGGACAGCTGCCCGTGGGGGGCGTCGCTCCGGCGGCGGCCCCGGGCGGTGCCTCGAAGGCGCAGAACGCCGCACACCGGAAAGGAAACGCCATGTTGCGCAGCCTGAAGGATCTCGAACACTACACGCTCTACGCCAGCGACGGCGAGATCGGGACCGTCGTCAATTTCCTGCTGGACGACGCATCCTGGACCGTCAGGTACCTGGTTGCCGAGACGAACGGCAATTCCGGCGGCCGGGATGTGCTCATCACGCCGCTCGCTTTCCGTGAAGTCGACTGGGCGACCCGGTGCTTCCGGCTGGCGCTGACCCGGGACAAGGTCCGGAACTCGCCGGGCATCGACACGAACCAGCCCGTCTCGCGCCAGCATGAGCTCGACTACCACCGGTACTTCGGCTACGCGCACTACTGGGGCGGCTCGGGTATCTGGGGCTCGGGCACGTATCCGACCATGCTTGCGGGCGGGATGTGGGACGAAGCGGAGGCCTCGTCTCTCGGCCAGGACGTTGACCGGCCCGGCGATCGGCATCTGCGCAGCGCCGCGGAGGTACGCGGTTATCACATCCAGGGCACGGATGGGCCGATCGGACACATCATCGATTTCATCGTCGACGACGAGACATGGGAAGTGCGCTATCTGGTGATCGACACCACCAACGGCTGGTTCGGCAAGAAAGTGCTCGTGGAGCCGCGCTGGGCCCGGGAGGTCAGCTGGGAAGATGGGAAGATCCACTTCGACCTGACCCGGAAGGCGATCAACGACAGCCCGCCCTGGAATCCGACCGCGGCGATCAACCGCAAATACGAAGTGCAGCTGTACGACTACTACGGACGTCCGGTGTACTGGCACACCGAGGCGGTGCTTGAATGCGCCGCGCCGCCCGTCGGTCCCGTGATCTGAGGGCGTCGGTCCGCAATGCCGCAGGAACCTGGGAACCTGGCGTCGGTCAGCGGGTATCTCTCCATCCAGCGGAACGAGGCCTTGGCCGGCGACGACATGCATCCTGATCAACGACAACGGGCCTTGCGGGGCGGTGGGTTATCGTGCTTCTGGATGGCAGTGAATTGTTTCGATGAGTAGCCGTGCAGACTTGCGCCGGCGCAAGTCCGCGCGCGAATTCGCAAGGAGTCCCTATGCGCCTCTGGCTGATGACCACGATGATGCTTCAACTGGCCGCGGGCACGGCGCTCGCGGTTTCCGTTCGGGACGGGGCGGTGGCGGACGCGGTCGGCGCGGCTCCGGCGGCCTATGCGCGGCTGCTGTCCCTGGAGGGCCGCTGGGAAACCACGACCGAGAAGGGCACGGTCATCCGGCTGACGTTCGAACCCGTCGCGCGCGGCAGCGCGCTGGTCGAGCGCTACGAGGCCGGCACGACCGTGACGCAGACCGTTTACCACCTCGACGGCGCGCGTCTGCTGCTGACCCACTACTGCGCGCAGGGCAACCAGCCGCGGCTGGTGGCGACGATTCCGGCCACCGGCGACCCGCTGGTGTTCACCTTCCTCGACGTGACCAACCTGGCCGGCCAGGACGCGTCGCACATGGTCGCCTGCGAGTTCGTCTTCGAGGACGCCGATCATTTCCTGCGTTCGGAGACCTACCAGGGCGCCGGTGGTGACGACACCACCACGCGGCGATACCAGCGCGTGGCGGCTGCGCCCTGAGTTGTGACTTGCGCCGGCGCAAGTCGAAGGCACAAGTCGCCGACCCCGTCATCCATCAGTAACCCGCAACCCCGCCGTCGACCGACCGCGAGTCCGCCGCGCCGTGCCGCCACCCGGTCTCGCGGTCGACGCTGATCCCCATCACGATGCCCATCGGCGGGCGCGGCGCCACCACGTGACCCATCGCCTCGTATTGCTTTTGCAACTCCGCAGGAAATCCCTGCTCTTCGAGCCGGGTCACGTCCGGCAGCCACTGGTGGTGGATGCGCGGCGCCTCGGCGGCGGCGCGGATGTCCATTTCGAAGTCGATGACGTTCAGCACCACCTGCAGCACCGTGTTGATGATCGTGCGGCCGCCGGGGCTGCCCACGACCAGCACCGGCACGCCTCCCTGGGTGACGATGACCGGCGTCATGCTCGATAGCATCCGCTTGCCGGGGGCGACCAGGTTGGGCGCGGTGCCGATGATGCCGCGCCGGTCGGTGCGGCCGGGCACCGCGTTGAAATCGCCCATCTCGTTGTTCAGCAGGAACCCGGTGCCGGGCACGACCAGGCCCGAACCGTACGACTCTTCCAGCGTGTAGGTCAGCGAGACGGCGCCGCCGGCGGCGTCGACCACCGACAGGTGCGTGGTCTGTTCGCTCTCGGGTGCCAGGTAGGCCGCGCCGAACCTCACGCTGTCGCTGGGCGAGGCGGCCAGCGGATCGATCGTCGCGCGCAGGGCCTTCGCGTGCTCCTTGGAGAGCAGACGGTCGAGCGGTTGCGACGGATTCGCCTCGGGATCGCCCAGGAACTGCGCACGATCGGCGTAGGCGCGGCGCATCGTCTCGGTCAACAGGTGCAGGTACGGGGCCGTGTTGTGGCCGAGCGCGGCCAGGTCATCGCCTTCCAGCATGTTCAGCATTTCGATGAGGGCGACGCCGCCCGATGACGGGGGTGCCATGCTGACGATCTCGTACCCGCGGTAGGTGCCGCGCACGGGTGCGCGCTCGACGGCATGATACGCGGCCAGGTCCGCTTCGGAGATGAGCCCGCCGTGCTCTCGCATGAACGCGGCCAGCAGGCGCGCCGTCTCGCCGGCGTAGAAGCCTTCCTGGCCGTCATCGCGGATGCGGGTCAGTGTGGCGGCGAGATCCGGCTGACGCAGCGTCTGGCCCAGGGCCAGCGGGTGTGCGCCGTCGGCCAGGAAGGCTGCGCGCGCGGCCGCGTACAGCGAGTCGGTGGTGGTGGCCAGCCAGTCGCACCAGCCGCGCATGCGCGGCGAGAAGGGGAAGCCGCCGGCGGCCAGGTCGATCGCCGGTTGCACCAGTTCCGCCCACGGGCGGCTGCCGTGCCGCTGGTGCGCCAGCCACAGGCCGGCCACGGTGCCGGGCACGCCCACCGACAGCGGTCCCTTGTGGTTGGAGGTGTCGCGCACGGCGCCGCGCTCGTCCAGGAACATGCGTTCGGTGGCCGCGGCGGGAGCGGTCTCGCGGAAGTCGAAGGTCGTGGCCCGGCCCATCGCGTCGTGGTACACGAGGAAGCCGCCGCCGCCCAGATTTCCGGCCGATGGCAGCACTACCGCCAGCGCGAAGGCGGTCGCGATGGCGGCATCGACGGCGTTGCCGCCCTGACGCAGCACCTGTGCGCCCGCATCCGTCGCCAGGTGGTGGTCGCTGGCGACCAGGCCGTGGCGGGCGGTGACCGGTGCGGCCGCGGGCTGCGCCCGCGACAGGGAGGGGTACACGCACGACAGCGCGGCGATGGCGGCCAGCGCCATGGTGGCCGAACGCGGGGTGATCCGGTGGCACGTCTTCATCGGCAGGGCCTCTCCACGCAGGGGTCCGGGCAGGGATGGTTCACGGAGATTCTAGCAGCAGGGGCGGTGAGTTGACACGCGGGGTTCAACGGTTGTTCGATGCGGTCCCGGGTCGCCCGAAATGCCGGACAGCCGAAGTTCGGTTTGCATCCCGGCGCGAAAACCGTGATGCTGCGCGGCCATGAACACATTCCGCACATTGCTGCCGGCCGTGGCCGGCCCCCTGATCGTGGTGCTGGGCCTGACGGTCCTGGACAGCGCGCCGCTGGTGTTCGCGTTCTACCACGTGCTGCTTTGCCTGGCCGTGCCGGCGTGGCTATCGCGCGGCGCCGGGCTGGGCCTGGCCGCGCATCTACAGGCGTTGGGCCTGGTCCGCAGGGGCCTGCAGACGGGGCTGGCGATGGGGCTGATGTCGGCGCTGTTGCCTCCGGCGGTGTACCAGTTGGCGCCGGAACTGTTTCCCGACGCGGAGCGCCTGCGCTCGGTGCTGGCGGGTTGGGGTCTCGAAGCCGCTTCACCGGCCGGCTTCCTGTTCTTCCTGGCGCTGTTCAACGGCCCGGCCGAGGAACTTTTCTGGCGCGGCTGGCTGCTGCGCGAGCCCCGGCCGAGGCGCGGCCTGCAGATGGTGCTGGCGGTGCTGTTCACCTCGTACCACGCGGTGACCATCGGCCGGCTGGCGCCGACCCCGGGCGCGGCCGCCCTCATGCTGGCCGGTGTGCTGGCCGCCGCCGTGTTCTGGACCTGGACGCGCGCCCGCTGGCAGTCCGTGTGGCCGGCGGTGTTGTCGCACACCGGCGCGACCTGCGGCTATCTGTTCGTCTGTTCGCGGCTGCTGGACGTCACCTGAGGCGGCGCCGCGCTGAATGCTGGTGCCGGCGCGCCCTCATGGGTTAACATGCCGGCCAACCAGATACGCCCCGGCCCCGCCGTCGCCTGGAGTCCAACTTGACCTCGACCCGCACGGTCGCGCGCAACACGCTCTTTCTGACCATCGGCCTGTTCACCGGCCGCATCCTCACCGTCTTCGTCTACCGCAAGATGGCGCCCATCCTGGGCACCGGCGGCGTCGGCATCGCCAACCTGGCGATCGACGTGTCGGCCATCATGCTGATCATCGCCAACTACGGCCTCGGCACGCTGATCACGCGCGAGGTGACGCGCGACCACAAGCTGACGCTGCCGGTGATGTGGGCGGCGCTGAAGATCCGCCTGGCGATGGCCACCCTCTGTTTCGGCGGGCTCTACGCCTACGCCGCGCTGTCGGGCTTCGCCGAACTGCAGCGCAGTGCCCTGTACGTGATGGGGCTCGGCGTCTTCCTGGAAGCCTCGGCCATGGCCTGCGACGCCGTGCTGCAGGCGCACGACCGGGTCATCTCGCAGATGTGGGGGCAGATCGCCTCGGCCATCGCCTACTTCGCACTGGCCTTCTGGTGGCTGGACGCCGGCTACGGCGTGATGGGGATCATCTGGGCCAACGTCGCCAGCCGCGCCGTGCGCCTGGGCGTGATGGTGCCGCTCATGCTGGCCGGCACCGGTCCCTGGCTGCGCAATCCGCCGGGCCGCGAGACGTCGCGGGCCACGTCGTCGATGGGCCTGCTGGGTCTTGCCTGGCCCATCTTCCTGGCCTCGACCTTCGGCATCCTCTACTTCAAGATCGACACGCCGCTCATCAAGCACTTCATGGGCAGCGACGAAGCGGTGGGCATCTACACGCAGGGCCACCGCGCGCTCGACTACCTGGCCTACCTGCCGGGCCTGTTCGCCACGGCGCTGTTCCCGACCCTGATGCGCGCGGCCAAGGACGAGGGCGGGCTGGAGCGGGTCAGTGAACGGGCGCTGCGCTACCTGCACCTGATCGTCATGCCGATGACGCTGCTGTTCGCGCTGGCCGCCGAGCCGGTCACGATGTGGCTGGTCAAGGGCGAAGCCGGCTTCAAGGATTCGATCGGCGTCTTCCGCATCGTCGTCTGGGGCATGCCGTTCCTGGCGGCCACCAACGTGCTGAACCGTATGCTGTACACGGCGGGTCGCGAGCGCTCGTTCATCGTCATCGCGATCGGCTCGCTTGTGTTCAACGTGGTCGCGAACATCATCGTCATCCCCAGGTACGGCTACTTCGGCGCCAGCTGGGCGGTCGTGGCCAGCCAGGCCGTCAGCACGCTGCTGCACTGGTTCTACATCCGCCGGGCGGGGCTGAAGCTGCCGGTGGCGCGCTCGATCCTCAACACCACCGCGGCGATGGGCGTGGCCTGGCTGGCCACGGCCGGTTTGTCGCAGCTGGCGGCGCCCGGCTGGGGCACCACCTGGTGGGCGCTGCCGGTCGCCGCGGGCTGGGGTCCGTCGCTGACGGTTATCGGCGTCTGCGCCGTGTTGTACGGGCCGGCGCTGTGGGTGACGCGGTCGGTGACGAAGGCGGATCTGCCGGTGCTCAGGTCGCTGGCGAAGCGGGGGTAGGGGAGTTGTGCCGGCGCAAGTCGGGTGCGCGGGGCGATAGCGGTCGTCAGTGGTCCTGATTGAGGAGCATCTGCTCTTTTCGCCCGCATTCGTGCTAGAATCGACACCCATCGCCGCTTGATGCCGGGAATGATCGGAGGTCGGTCGATGACCATCTGCACCATGGCCACGCGCTTCGCTGCCGTGCGCCGGACCTGCTTCCTCCTCGCTCTGCTGGCACCGCTGACCGCCGCGGCCCAGGTCGACCCTGACGCCGACGGCATCGGCATCTATTTCGACACGGCCGCGACGCTGACGTCGGTGACCGCGCCGGTCATCCCGCCGGGCGAAGTCCAGCTGAGTGCCTGGCTCGTGGCGACGCGGATGTCGGTACCCGGGTTCATCCGCCACTTCGAGGGCGTGGTGGAGTGGGACTACGCCGACAACGTGGTCTTTCGCGGGATGTCGGCCGGCTTCGACATGTGCTGGGAAATGCCGGTCTCCTACCGCGACGTCATGTGCACGGACGTCGAGCACGGCACTCTGGCCACCGGCGACGCCGTTGTCCTGGTGCGCTATGATGTTCTTCTGTACGACGATCAGGTGCCGGTGCGTTTTTACATCCGCGAGTTCCGGCTGTGGCTCGATGCGGGGGCCGAAGTCGCGCAGCATCCATCGAGCGGCGACTGGAACCTGCCGGTCGCGGTGATCAACGGTCCGGCGCCCGTCGCGACACGGGGCGCGGCCTGGGGTTCGGTGAAGAGCCTGTTCCGCTGAACGCCAAGCGCACTTGCGCCGGCGCAAGTCCACAGTGACAGTCAGATCGACGGCAAACCGAAAGGCGACCGAGCATGGGAACCAGAGGACGCGAGATCATCGGCATGAACGTCGATCACCTGATCGACCTGCTCAACCAGGCCTACGCCAGCGAATGGCTGGCCTACTACCAGTACTGGCTCGGCGCCAAGCTGATCAAGGGGCCGATGAAGGATGCCGTCGCCGCCGAACTGACGCTGCACGCCACTGAAGAGCTGGCGCACGCGATGCTGGTCGCCAACCGCATCCTCCAGCTGGGCGGTACGCCGGTGCTGACGCCCGAAGGCTGGGCCAAGGTCAGCCCCTGCGCCTACGACGCGCCGGCCGACCCTTACGTGGCGGTGCTGCTGGATCAGAACATCGCCGGCGAACAGTGCGCGATCACGACCTACAAGAACCTGATGGACGCCACCAAGGACAAGGACATGGTGACGTACAACATGGCGCTCGGGATCCTGGAGCAGGAGATCGAGCACGAAGAGGACCTGCAGTCGCTGCGCGAGGACCTGGATCTGATGGCGTCGCGCGGGGCGAACTGAGACCGCTTTGTTCCGGCCGGGGGACGCGCGGCGCCGTTGCCGCCCGCGAACCCCGGCAGTTGCGCCCGGCACTTGCGCCCGGCACTTGCGCCGGCGCAAGTCGTCTTGATGATCGAGGGGTGGGCCATGATGAAATCCATGATCGCGCCGGCTTTCCTCCTGTCCATTGCCCTGGCTGCGGGCGCCGCCACGCCCCCGGAGCGTCAACCGGTCGATGATCCCGTCCTCCACTACTGCGGCACCGGCGCCAAGGCGGTGGTCGACACGGTCGACCTGATGGGCCCCGGCGGCGCCTATCCGTTCCGCGGCGACTTCGAGACGGCGTCGCCCCTGCCGCTCGGCGATGGGCAGCTGACCGACGGCTGGGTTTCCGTGGATGAATCGGTGCCCGCGAATCACTGGCACGTCGACACCTACAACAACCCCGGCAGCGGCAACGCGGCCTGGTGCGGATCGCCGGCCATCGCGGCCTGCGAGGGCGACGTGGCCGGCGGCTACGGCAACCTGTGGTACGACATCCTCGAGTTCCGCAAGACCGTGCCGGGGTCCGCCACCGTGCGCCTGCAGGGCGTGCTGCGGTACGACACCGAGCCGGGCTACGACTACGTGACGCTGCAGCGGCGCACCACTGCCCAGCCGTACTTCGAGCCGGTGTCGGGTGGCCAGGGCCTTTCGTGGGACGGCGCCGGGACGACACCCGTCGACTACACCTTCGCCTACTCCGCGGCCGAACGGTACGCGGGGACGGACATCGCCATCGCCTTCATCGTCCGCACGGACGGGGCCTGGTCCGACGTCGATTGCGAATGGCCGACCGCGGGCGCGGCCATCGTCGACGACCTGGTCGTCACCGTGACTTCCGGGAACACGACGGTGTACGCCGAGGATTTCGAGGACGGGTCGCTTGGGCCCGACTGGGCGGCGTCGCCGAACGACGCGGGTGTCGGGGACTACGCCCGCGTGTGGACGCGGTTGTGCGACGCGGATCCCTGCAACGGGAACACCTCGAAGCAGGTCGGTTTCCTGGAGACCGATCGCTCCCTGTGGCCGTCGCCGAATCCCGATCCGTGCGCCATCGTCAACAACATCGGGACCGCGCGGGGCATGTCGTACCGGTTGAACAACGCGATCTACTCGCCGGTGATACCCCTGCCGGGCGGCGCGAACGACGGGCTGACCCTCGCGTTCGACACCTATTGGGACCAGGTGAACGATACCTACGTGCCGCTCGTCTCCGAATGGAACGTGCGATCGACGGCCGGCGGCGACATCGACGCGGCGCCCTGGGTCGGCCGCAATGCGTACTTTGTGAAGCCGTCGCAGTACACGCGCCAGGTCGAACCGGTCGGCGACCTCCTGGTGGCCGGCGCCACCTCGGTGCAGGTCATGCTCGGGGTGGCGGAATGGGGCTGGTGCTACGGCTGCTATGTCAGCGACGCCGGCCGGTCGATTCCCTACTTCGACAACGTGAGCGTGAAGGCGTATCCCTCGGCGGGGCCCAGGATCGTGATCACGGAACGGAACCTGGCCAATGACGGCTTCCCGGCCAGTGGCGCGCTGGACCCGACGAACCTGGGCGCGAATTCCGTGCGGTTCGACATGGCCTTGAACATCTCCTACACCCGGAACGACCCGGGAGATTCCGTCGTCATCGACGCCACCCCGCGCAACGGCGGCACGCTGGACATGCCGGTGATGCACTGGACGCTGGCGCGGCGCAACCCGTTGTTCGATCCCTGGCGCACGCTGCCGGCCAGCCCGGTCACGGGCAGCGTCGTGCGCACGTCCAACGGCATGTTGGTCGCGAACCGCTACAGTTTCGACCTGCCCGACGAAGGCCTGCTGTTTCCGGGCGACGTGCTGCAGTACTACTTCGCCGCCACCGATCATGTCGGCGGCGACACGCGCCTGACGACGGCTCCGGCGGATCTGACGGGCTTCGGCGACCCGACGCCGCAGGCTTATCCCGGCCTGTTCACGGTGCGCTGCCTGCCGACGTTGTCCGAGGGCGGGCAGCCGACCGTGCTGTTCTGGAACGGCAACGGCTTCCGCGGGGGCGAGGACGAATGGTACGGCGCCTTGCGCGATGCCGGCCTGTTCGAGGGCGTCGACTACGACGTCTACACCGCGCACGCCGCGGATTCGGCGACCGCCGTGGGCAACGGTCTGGGTGGGCGGGCGACGGTGGCGCAGATCGCCGGCTACACGGACCTGCTCTACAGCAGCGGCGACGCCTCGAGGCGGCTCTTGTCCAACGGCGTCGGCGATTACAGCAACGACCTGGGCCTGCTCAACGGCTGGCTGGCCCTGGGCGACCGCGACATGTTCCTGACCGGCGACAACCTGGCCAACAACCTTGTCTCGTCCGCCGAGGGGCTCGCCTTCCGGACGTCGGTGCTGGGGTTGGAGTTCGGCGACGGCGACGTGCGCGACGACATCGACGGCCAGGCCTCGCCGATGGTGGCGGCGACGCCGGACAATCCGGTGTTCCCGCCGGCCTTCGAATGGCTGGCGTACGGCGGTTGCCCGACCCCGAACGGTTTCGACCGGGTCGCCGCGTTGCCCGGCGCCGTCCGCCTCGCGCAGTTCACGGCGCCCGAAGGGGTCTCGACGCCGTACCCGCACGCGTCGGCGACGCTCAACATCAACGGGACGAATCGCGCGCTGAGTCTGGACCACGACCTGATGTTCATCATGTCCTTCGACAAGACGGAAGGGTGGACTTCCGTCCGCGGTCGCGTGCTGCGGAGTGTGCTGGTTTACTTCGACGTGATCGGGCTGTACGACCCGAGCGGCGTCGGCGCGGCGCCCGCGCCGGCGTTGGCCGTCAGCGCCGATCCCAACCCCTTCAACCCGTCGATCACCCTGCGCTACACCCTGGCCCGCCCCGGCCACGTGACGATGAAGGTGTTCGATGCGCGCGGCGCGCTGGTGCGAACACTGTTGAACGGGCCGGTCGTCGGTCCGGCCGGAACCGTGCGGTGGGACGGCGCCGACCACCGGGGCGGCGCCCTGCCGTCGGGGCTGTACTTCGTGGAGACGCGGTCGGACGGGTTGGTGGATGTCAGGAAAGTGACCATGATCAGGTGATGACGACCAAGTGATGACGACCAGTTGATGACGACCAGGTGAACCGGCGCACCTGATCCGCGGGCGCGAACCTGCCGGCGCCGGACTTGCGCCGGCGCAAGTCCGGCGTGGCGGGCACAAGTCCTGCCCGACGCCCGCCGGCCCTGGCGCCACAGGGCCGCGGCGCCCGCCGTCCGCACGCCATCGACCCCGGAAATCCGCTTCCGCCGCTGGCGCTCCGCCATCCCGCGCACTACCTTGCTATTAATTGGACAAAGATGTCCGATTAATGATCGGGTGCTTTCAGCCGAAACGGCTCCGGCACCCCGGCAGGCCCGCCCCGGGAGGCGCGACGATGAGCGAACTGATCCACGACCAGCAGCGCCGCATGGAACTGCTCAAACACATGATCCTGCAGCTGCACGGGGGCGACGCGCCGGAGGCGGTGCGGCCGCAGCTGATCCGCCTGCTCGGGCGCATCCCGTACGACGAGGTGGTGGCCGTCGAGCAGGAACTGATCAGCGAGGGCATGCCCGTCGAGGAGATCCTCAAGTTCTGCGACATCCACAAGCTGGCGCTGAATCCGAGCCTGGTCGCGGACGAGGAGCGTGACGTTCCGGCCGGTCACCCGGTCGACGTGATGCGGGCCGAGAACCGCGCGCTGGCCTGGGAACTGGATGCGATCCGCCGGCTCTTCGAACAGGTCGCCGCCCTGCCTGCGGAAGCGCCGGCGGTCGAGCTGATCCACGACCTGCGCGTGCGCTTCAACGCCCTGATGGATGTCGACAAGCACTACCTGCGGAAGGAACACCTGCTGTTCCCCTTCCTGGAGCAGCACGGCATCACCGGTCCGCCGACGGTGATGTGGGGCAAACACGACGAGACGCGGGCGTTCCTGAAGCGCGCGAACACAGCGCTCATCGCGGCGAACCAGGCCACCGGCAGCCAGGCGCAGGCGCTGGTCGCTGTGTCGCTGACGCCGGTGGTCGACGCGGTCGCGGGCATGATCGACAAGGAGCAGCAGATCCTGCTGCCGATGTGCCTGGACACGCTGGACGACGCGCAGTGGGGGCGGATCGCCGTCGGCAGCGGCGACATCGGCTACTGTCTGGTGGTGCCGGAAATCGCCTGGAAACCGGCGGGAGAGCCCTTGGAAGCCGATCGCGCGGCCGGCGACGGCCTCATCCGCCTGCCGTCCGGGGCGTTGACGGCCGTGCAACTGCAGGCGGTGCTGAACACGATCCCCTTCGACATCACCTTCGTCGACGCCGAAGACACGGTCCGCTACTTCAGCGAGGGGCGCGAGCGCATCTTCGCCCGCACGCGCGCGATCATCGGCCGCCAGGTGCAGTTCTGCCACCCGCCGAAGAGCGTCGACATCGTGCAGAAGATCCTCTCCGACTTCCGCGACGGCAACGAGACGCACGCCCAGTTCTGGATCGAGATGGGCGGGAAATTCCTCTGCATCGAGTATTTCGCGCTGCGCGACGATGAAGGCAAATTTCTCGGCACGCTCGAGGTGAGCCAGGACCTGACCGCCAAGCGGGCGCTCACGGGGCAGCAGCGGCTGCTCAACTACGTCACCACGAAGGAGCAGGCATGAGCACGAGACCCGACTGGCTCGACGGCGTCGAATTGATCGCCACCAACGACGCGCGCGCGGCCATCGCGGCCGGTGAACATCCGATCGCCGTGGTGATGGCCGCGGTGGCGATGCTGGAGCCCGGGCAGGCCTACCGGCTGATCACGCCGTTCGCGCCGGCGCCGCTGCTGGAAAAGGTGCGGGCGCTGGGGCTGCAGGTGTGGTCCGAGGCGATCGGCCCCGCGGAGTTCCACAACGTTTTCGCCCGTCTGGAGGCCTGAACGGTCGGCCGCGGACCGACCATCGATCCCCGGGCTTTTGCCGAGGTCTTCATCCTGTTACCATTGGCGGCAAGGTGAAGGACCCTAATCGGGATCGGTTGTTCATGCCGCATCGCCTGACGGTTTCAGTTCTGTTGCGCCTGGTCGCCGCGACCGGGCTGGCGCTGTTCGTGTCGGCCGGGTGCGCCATCGCGCCGCCGGGAACAGGCGGCGTGGCCGGGGTCGCGCCGGGGCCGGATCGCCCGTGGACGCCTCCGACGCCGCCCGTGGATCCCGGCGAATCGCCCGTCGAACCGGTCATCACACCGGAAGACGTCGCCGAACGTCTAGCCCGCCTGACCCTGGCTGAAGTGGTCGACATCGCCCTGGCCAACAGTCCGGCCACGCGCGCGGCCTGGGCCGACGCGAAAGCCGCCGCCGCCGGCTACGGCGCGGCGAAGAGCGATCGGCTGCCGAGCCTCGACGGAAGCGCCAACGTCACCCGCGGCAACACCAGCAACACCGCGGCCGTGGGCGACTGGGTCACCTCCTATGGGCCGGGCGTCAGCCTTTCCTGGCGGCTGCTGGACTTCGGCGGTCGCGGCGGGCGCATCGAAGCCGCGCAGCAAACCATGCTGGCCGCCGACTGGACCCACAACGCCGTCATCCAGGACGCCATCTTCACGGTGGAATCGGCGTTCTACCGCTACGCCGGGGCCAAGGCCATCCTCGAAGCGAACCAGGCGTCGTTCGCCGAAGCCGAAAGCAGCGTCGTGGCGGCCGAGACGCGCCACGACGTGGGACTGGCCACCATTGCCGACGTGCTGCAGGCCCGCACGGCCCGCGCCCAGGCCAAACTGGATCTGCTGACGGTCGAAGGGCAGGTGCGCACCACCCGGGGCGCGCTGGCGGTGTCGATGGGTTATCCGGCGCATCTTCCCTATGACGTGGTCATCGGTGTGCCGGAGATCCCGGTGCAGGACGTGTCGCAGAACGTCGAGACGCTGGTCGCCCGGGCGGTGGCCAACCGGCCCGATCTGCAGGCTGCCCAGGCGCGGGCGCTGGCGGCGACGGCGCGGGCCCGCGCGGCGCGTTCGGATCTGCTGCCGTCGCTGTCGCTCAACGGCTCGGCCGCCCGCACCTGGACCGAAGGCGTGGACGACCCGCGTGACCGGTCCAGCGGTTCATTGGTGGTGAACCTGCCGCTCTTCGGCGGATTTTCCGGCCGCCACGATCTGGCCCGCGCCCAGGCCGAGGCCGACGCCGCCGCCGAACGCGCGCGGGGGCTGCGCCAGCAGATCGTCTACGAGATCTTCGTTGCGCACAGCGATTTCCTGACGGCCAGCGAGCGCGTGCGCACGGTCGAGGAACTGCTGACCAGCGCGACGCGTTCGGAGGAAGTGGCGCGCGGCCGCTACCGCGAAGGCGTGGGCGACATCCTGGACCTGCTGGCGGCGCAGCGCGCGCTGGCCGAAGCCCGGGCCCAGCATGTCAACGCGAGGCTCGGCTGGTTCATCTCCCTGGCGCAACTGGCGCGCGACGCCGGCGTCCTGGGCCTGCACGGCGACAATCCCCTGGCTCCCGGCAACCTGCATCCCGAGGTCGAGAAATGACGTGGCGCAGACATGAACGCGCGGCGGCGTTGGTAGCGCTGTTGGCGATGGCGGCGGTTTCGGGCTGCGATTCCGGCGCCAAGGCAGACGCCAAAGCAGGCGCCAAACCCGGAAGCGGGCGGGCCGGGGCGGCGGCGCCGGTGGTGACCGGGGTCGTGAAGGCGCAGCCGGTGCCGGTGCGCGTCTCGGCGGTGGGCACGGTGGAGCCCATCGAATCGGTCGCGGTGCTTCCCCAGGTGGGCGGGGTCATCACGCAGGTGGCGTTCACCGAAGGGCAGAACGTCCGCGCGGGGCAGGAGCTGTTCCGCATCGATCCGCGGCCGCTGCAGGCGGCGCTGGAGGCGGCGCGCGCGCAACTGGCGCGCGACCGGGCGCAGGCCGCCAACGCGGCGGCGCAGGCCGAGCGCTATGCGCGGCTGGTCGAGAAGGACTATGTCACGCGCGAACAGGCCGACGCCGCGCGCACCCAGGCCGACGTGTTCGCCGCCGCGGTGCAGGCCGATCAGGCTGCTGTCGAGCAGGCGCAGTTGAGCCTCGCCTACACGACCGTCACCTCTCCGGTGGCCGGCCGCACCGGCGCGTTGCTGGTCAGGAAGGGCAACGTGGTCGGGCCCGCAAGCGGGCCGCTGGTGGTGGTCAACCAACTCGATCCGATCCGCGTCGCCTTCGCGCTTCCGGGCAGCCAACTGGGCGAGGTGAGCCGGTATCGGGCGAAAGGACCCCTGACCGTGCGCGTGCGACCGTCCGGCGGCGCGGACGGCGCGTCGGTGACCGGCCGGCTCGTGTTCATCGACAACGCCGTGTCCCCGGGTACCGGCACCGTGGCGATGAAGGCGGAATTCGCCAATGCGGACGAAGCCCTGTGGCCGGGCCAGTTCGTCGACGTCGAAGTTGAGTTGACGGTCGAACCGGAGGCCCTGACGGTCCCGGCGTCGGCGGTGGTCACCGGCCAGGGCGGGACCTTCGTTTATGTGGTCGACGGCGAGAACAAGGCCGTCAAGCAGGCGGTGACGGTGCGCCGGACGCTGGACGGGCTGGCCGTGGTCGAAGGTGAATTGGCCGACGGCCAGGTCGTGGTCACCGACGGGCAGATCCGGGTGGTGCCCGGAGGCACTGTGCAGGTCAAGGGCACCCCGCCGGCTGCCGGCGCACCGCAGGGTGGCGGCCCCAAATGAACATTTTCATCCAGCGTCCGGTGATGACCACGCTGGTGATGCTGGCCATCCTGGTGGCCGGCGTCATCGGCTACCGGCAGCTGCCGGTCAGCGACCTGCCGAACGTCGACTTCCCGACCATCTCGGTGTCGGCCAGTTTGCCAGGCGCCAGCCCCGAGACGATGGCGTCGGCCGTGGCCACCCCGCTGGAGAAGCAGTTCACGACCATCGCCGGCATCGACAACATGACTTCGAGCAGCGCGCTGGGCTCGACCAACATCACGATCCAGTTCAACCTCGAACGCGACATCGACGCCGCCGCGCAGGACGTGCAGGCGGCCATCGCCGACGTTCAGCGGCAGCTGCCGCGCGATATGCCGTCGCCGCCGTCGTACCGCAAGGTCAACCCGGCCGACCAGCCCATCCTCTACATCGTGCTGCGTTCGTCGACGCTGCCGCTGTCAACGGTCGACGAATACGCGCAGACGACGGTCGCCCGCCGCATTTCGATGGTCAGCGGCGTGGCGCAGGTGCAGGTCTACGGCTCGCAGAAGTATGCGGTCCGCATCCAGCTGGATCCGCAGGAACTGGCGTCGCGGGGGCTGGGGATCGACCAGGTCGTGCAGTCGATCCAGTCCAGCAACGTCAACCTGCCCACGGGCACCCTGTACGGCACCGAACGGGCCGTCACCGTGCGCGCCACCGGACAATTGAACTCGGCGGCCGAGTACCGGCCGATCGTCGTGGCCTACCGCGACGGCGCGCCGGTGAGGCTGCAGGAGCTCGGCCGCGTGGTCGACAGTGTGCAGAACGACAAGGCCGCCAGCTGGTTCAAGGGCGAACGCGCCATCATGCTGGCCGTGCAGCGGCAGCCGGGCACCAATACGGACGCCGTCTCGCGCGCGGTTCGGGACCTTCTGCCCACCTTCCGCGACCAGTTGCCGGCCGCCACCGAACTGGAGGTCATGTTCGACCGCGCCGACCCCATCCGCGAGTCGGTGCACGACGTCAAGGGCACCCTGCTGCTGACGCTGGTGCTGGTCGTGCTGGTCATCTTCCTGTTCCTGCGCAACCTGTCGGCGACGCTGATCCCCAGCCTGGCCCTGCCGATGTCGCTGGTCGGCACCTTTCCCATCATGGCGGCGCTGGGCTACAACCTGGACAACCTGTCGCTCATGGCGCTCACGCTGTCGGTCGGCTTCGTCGTGGACGACGCCATCGTCATGCTCGAGAACATCTACCGGCACATGGAAATGGGCAAAACGCCCATGGACGCCGCGCGCGACGGCTCCCGCGAAGTGGGCTTCACGATCGTCTCGATGACCCTGTCGCTGGCGGCCGTGTTCATCCCCATCCTGTTCATGGGCGGCATCATGGGGCGGTTGTTCGAGGAGTTCGCGGTGGTCATCATGGTGGCCATCCTGGTCTCGGGCTTCGTGTCGCTGTCCCTGACGCCGATGATGTGCAGCCGCTTCCTGAAGCCGCAGCACATGAAGCACAACCGCTTCTATGACGGCATCGAGCGGGTCTGGATGGTCGGTCTGGGCTGGTACGAACGCACGCTGTTGATCGCGATGCGACGGAAGAGCGCCACGCTTCTGCTGTCGGCGGCCATCATGGCGGGAACGCTGGTGCTGTTCCGCGTGGTGCCCAAGGGCTTCATTCCGACCGCCGACACGGGCTTCCTCTCCGGCACCACCGAAGGCGCCGAAGGCCTGGCGTTCGAGTCGATGAAGGAGCACCAGCAGGCGGTCGCCGCCGTGGTGGCCGCCGATCCGAACGTGGATGTCTTCATGTCCAGTGTGGGCGCGGGCGGCCCGACGGCTTCCGGCAACCAGGGCCGTTTGTTCATCCGCCTGAAGCCGCGCGACGAGCGCGAGCTGGGCGCCGACGACGTCGTGGCCGGACTGCGCCGGGAGCTGGCGAAACTTCCCGGCATCCGCGCCTTCGTCAGCAACCCGCCGGCCATCAACATCGGCGCGCGTTTCGCCTCGGGTCTGTACCAGTTCTCGATGCAGTCTTCGGATCTGGATGCTCTGTACGCGTCGGCCCCGAAGCTGGAGGCGCGGCTGCGCCAGGAACCGAAACTGCGCGACATCAACAGCGACCTGCGTATCAGCAACCCCGAGATCAATGTGATCATCGATCGCGACCGCGCCGCCTCGCTGGGCGTGACGCCGCAGGTGATCGAAGAGACGCTGTACTCGGCGTTCGGCACGCGCCAGGTGACCACGATCCTGGCGCCGGACAACCAGTACAACGTGCTGCTGGAGCTGCTGCCCGAGGCGCAGCGCGATCCCTCGGCCCTGGCGCAGCTCTACGTGCGCGCGGCCGGCGGCCAGTTGGTGCCTTTGTCGGCAGTGGCCAGGCTGGAGCCGGGCGTGGGCCCGCTGACGGTCAACCACTCGGGACAGTTGCCGTCGGTGACGGTGTCGTTCAATCTGGCCGAGGACGTGGCGCTGAGTGAAGCCGTCGAGATCGTCGGCCGCGCGGCCGACGAGACGCTGCCGGCGAACATCACCACCAGCTTCGCCGGCACCGCGCAGGCGTTCAAGGCCTCGCAGACGGGCCTGCTGACGATGCTGATCCTGGCCATCCTCGTCATCTACATGATCCTGGGCATCCTCTACGAGAGCTTCGTGCACCCCGTGACGATCCTCACCGGACTGCCCTTTGCCCTGTTCGGCGCGTTGTTGACGCTGATGATCTTCCGGGTCGAACTGGACATGTTCAGCTTCGTCGGCCTGATCATGCTGGTCGGCGTGGTGAAGAAGAACGCCATCATGATGATCGACTTCGCCATCGACGCCAAGAAGGGCGGCGTGGATGCCGAGAGCGCCATCATCAAGGCCTGCAGCATCCGTTTCCGGCCCATCATGATGACGACGATGGCGGCGCTGATGGGCACGCTGCCGATCGCCCTGGGGTTGGGCGCGGGCGCCGAGTCCCGGCAACCCCTGGGTCTGTGCGTCGTGGGCGGCCTGTTGTTCTCGCAGTTGATCACGCTGTACGTGACCCCGGTGTTCTTCACCTATCTGGACCGGTTCCAGGTCTGGCTGGGCCGGCGGCGGGCCGCCATCTGAGAATCGCTTGTCGGGAATGGCCCGGCGTGCTATGCCCATGTCGCCGGGACGGTGGACGCCGCCGCGGCGAAAGGCGGCACCATGAGCCGGATCGTAGTCCTGGGCGCCGGCGTGTCCGGCCACACCGCGGCGGCATTCGCCCGCCACTGGCTGGGGCGCGAGCACGAGGTCGTCGTGATCTCACCCCGCCCGACCTACAACTGGATCCCCTCGAACATCTGGGTCGGCGTCGGATTGATGAAACCCGCGCAGGTGGTGTTCCCGCTGGCGCCGGTCTATGAGCGCGCGGGCATCGGCTTCCGGCAGGGGAGCGCGACGACGATCCACCCGGAGGGTGATATCGACGATGCGCGGCCGTACGTGACGTACAGGCCCGCAGCCGGCGACGCGGACGACAGCCGTCGCGAGCACTACGACTACCTCGTCAACGCCACCGGCCCGAAGCTCAATTTCGGCGCCACGCCGGGACTGGGTCCCGACGGCCACTCCCTTTCGGTTTGCACCGAGACCCACGCCGCGGACGCCGCGCGCGCCCTGGCCGTGGCGGTCGAACGCATGCGCAAGGGCGAACGCCAAAGGTTCCTGATCGGGACGGGCCATGGTTCGTGCACCTGTCAGGGGGCGGCCTTCGAGTACATCGTGAACCTCGAGTTCGAGCTGCGCTCCCGCGGGGTCCGCGACAAGGCCGACATCACCTGGATCTCCAACGAGTACGAAATGGGCGATTTCGGCATGGGCGGCATGCATGTGCGTCGCGCCGGCTACATCACCCCGAGCAAGATCTTCACGGAATCGCTCTTCGCCGAGCGGGGTCTGCGCTGGCTGACGCGGACCCATGTGCGCCAGGTGGAGCCCGGGAGGGCGCACTATGTGACGCTCGACGGCGACGAGCGCACGCAGGAGTTCGATTTCGCGATGCTGCTGCCGCCGTTCACCGGTGTCGGTCTGCAGGCGTACGATCGCGACGGGGCGGACATTTCGGCGAACGTCTTTCAGCCGAGCGGATTCATGAAGGTCGATGCCCACTACGCCCCGAAGCCGTACGAGGAATGGTCGGCCGACGACTGGCCGCGCACCTACCAGTCGCCGGCGTACAGGAACGTCTTCGCCGCCGGCATCGCCTTCGCGCCCCCGCACCCGATCTCGCGGCCTCGGCAGAATCCCCAGGGGGTCGTGATCACGCCGGCGCCGCCGCGCACGGGCATGCCGTCGGCGATGATCGGCAAGGTCGTGGCCCGCAACATCGTTGAGATGATGAAAGGCGCGCCGGCGCCGCGGCATTCGGCGTCGATGGCCGAGATGGGGGCGGCCTGCGTCGCCTCGGCGGGCGCCAATCCGTTCACGGGAACGGCGGCGGCGATGACGGTGTTTCCCATCGTTCCGGACTTCGGCAGGTACCCGGAGTACGGGCGCGATCTGGACCTGACCTTCGGCGAGATCGGGCTGGCGGGGCACTGGATCAAGATCATCCTGCACCACATGTTCCTGTACAAGGCGCGCCTGCTTCCCGGCTGGCGCCTCATCCCGGAGTAGG
>JAIFKS010000058.1 GCA_020049465.1 bacterium
CCAGTCCCGAGATCTCGTGGGTCTTCTTCGCGTTCGGGCTGTTCTTCTGGCCGGTGCTGACGGCCATCATCTTCTACCGGCTCATCTTCCATGGAAGCCTGCCCGAGCGGTTCGTGCCCACCCTGTTCATCTTCATCGCCCCGCCGGCGGTGGGATTCCTTTCGTACCTGAACCTGGCCGGGGGGCTGGACGGTTTCGCGCGCGTGCTGTACGGCATCGCCCTTTTCTTCACGGCGCTGATGCTGGTGCAGGTGCCGCAGTTGTGGCGGCTCAGGTTCTACCTGTCATGGTGGGCGTACTCGTTCCCGCTGGCGGCGATCACCATCGCCACGCTGGTGATGGCCCGCGAAACCGGTGCGCGCGGATACCTGTGGCTGGGCGGCGGTCTGCTCGGTCTGCTGACGCTGGTGGTGGCGATGCTGTTGGTGCGCACGGTGCGGGCGGTGGCGCGGCGCGAGATCTGCGTCGAAGGGCCGTAGTGAACGGCAGCGCCGGATCCGCGGGCATTCTGGTCGTCGAGGGCGATCGGCGGAAGCGCGACCTGCTCGTCCTCGGGCTGCGGCGCCGCGGCCTGGTGGTGCTGGCCGTCGCCGGCGTGGGCGAGGCGCTGAAGCTGCTGGACGATCAACCGGCGGCCCTGGTGTTGACGGCTCTGCAACTGCCGGACGGTTCCGGGCCCGAACTGGCGGACGAGTGCCGTCGCCGGTGGCCGGAGTCGGTCGTGGTGTTGATGACGCCGGACGGGACGGCAGAGGACGGAACGGCTGTCGCGGGTGAGCTGCCGGATCCGGATCTGTCGGCGCCGCGCCTGTTTGGTACTTCCGCGGCGATGGCCCGGGTGCTGGAGCGGGCCGAACGGGCCGCCGACACCGACGCCACCGTTTTGATCCGCGGCGAGAGCGGCACGGGCAAGGAACTGCTGGCGCGCATGATCCACGAGCTGAGCCGGCGCGGGTGTGGACCGTTCGTGGCGGTGGACTGCGCGTCGCTCTCCGAGACGCTGCTCGAAAGCGAGCTGTTCGGGCATGTTCGCGGCGCGTTCACCGGCGCCGATGCCGACCGTCAAGGCCGCGTGGCGCAGGCTCAGGGCGGAACGTTTTTTCTCGATGGGATCGGCGACCTGACCGCCGCGGTGCAGGTGAAGCTGCTGCGCTTCCTGCAGGAGCGGGAGATCACGCCCGTGGGCGGTGACCGCGCCGTTTCGGTGGATGTGCGCGTGGTCGCGGCCACGCACTGCGACCTGCGGGAGCGGATCGCCGCCGGCCGCTTCCGCGAGGATCTCTACTTCCGTCTGAACGTGCTCGACCTGGAACTGCCGCCGCTGCGCGACCGGCGCGAGGACATCCCCGAACTGGCCACCCGCTTCCTGGCGCGGTATGCGCGGCGCCACGAGCGGCCGGCGACGGGGTTCAGCGCCGAAGCGATGGCCCTGCTCATGACCTATGCCTACCCGGGCAACGTGCGCGAGCTCGAGAACATCGTCGAGCAGTCGGTGGTTCTGGCCCGCGGCGCATTGGTGGGGCGCGACGATCTGCCGCTGGCGCGGCTGGATCCGGCCCGGCGTTCCGGACGTGGCGGCGGGAATCTGACGGCGACCGTCGAGGCGTTCGAGCGGCGCCTGGTCCTGGACCAGCTGGCGGTCTGCGACGGCAACCAGAGCGAGACCGCGCGCAGGCTCGGGCTCACCGAGAGCGGGCTTCGCTACAAGCTGGCCAAGTGGCGGGACGGCTGAGCGGAGAACGGGCCTCGCAGATTTTTGCGAGCGGCTTCGACGATATCCGCGAGCTTATCCGGAAATCGGGACACCCGGCGGTAGAGCGGGTGATTTCGCATTTGTTTTAAGTATTGATATGCCAATGCGTTAAAAGCAGCCTGTGAAAACAGTCACCAGGGAACACTGATTGCAAGAACCCGCCCGCGAGGTTGGGTCGGGCCGCCCCCGAGCACAGGGGATCGGACCCGATCCAATTTTAAAGCCGCGCCGCGCCGCCGGGGTTCCCTGTTTCCCCTCCACTGCCCCGGCCCGCGGTGCGGTCGCGTATCGACAACCGACGACCGTGATCCACGTCAACCCCCGCCCCGGAAGGAGGCTGGCCGACGCTTCGGAATCGAGGCCCTGGGTGAGGAGGGGATACCTCAGGCTGAACCGAAACCCCTATGTGTGAACGGAGAACCGCATGAAGAAGCGCACCTTGCTGGGCACTCTGGCCCTGCTCGTCCTGGTGGCCGGCGCGGCCGCCATGGCCTCTGATCTTCCCCGTCCCCTGGCCCCGGTTCAGGGCGGCCGTCTCGACCAGCTTCAGGACCAACTTCCGTATGTCCCCGATCGTGTGCTGGTGAAGCTGCGCGACGACGCGGCCAAGGCTGCCGTTGTCGTGCCCTTCGAACGCGGCGCGACCCTGCCCGGCGCGCGCTTCGGCCTCGCGGGCGTGGATGCCGTCGCCGCGGCGGCCGGCGTGACGCGCATCGAGCGGCCGTTCATCCGTCCGGCCCGGACCGACAAAGCCGGGGCGACCGATGTCGACCGCTGGTACCAGCTGACGGTGGCCTCCGGCGACATGATCGCCCTGGCCGAGCGGCTGGCCGCCGACCCGGCCGTCGAGATCGCCCAGCCGGACTGGCTCGCCTGGCCCGCCGCGGTGCCCAGCGACCCTTTGTACACCGCGCACTGGGGCCACAACAACACCGCGCAGATGCTCAGCTACGACTGGCTCACCAACACCCACACCGGGCCGACCGTCGGAGTCCCGGGGTTCGACGCAAACGCCCAGGCTGCCTGGGACGTTACCTACGGCGCGTCCACTGTGATCATCGCCATCATCGACAGCGGCGTTGACATCTATCACGAGGATCTCAATTGCATGGCCGGCTACGACTTCGGCGACGGCGACAGCCTGCCGATGGACGACAGCCGCAGCGCCGGGCACGGCACCTGCTGCGCCGGCGTGGCCGCCGCGACGGCGAACAACGGTCTGGGCATCGCCGGCGCTGCCAGCGGCAGCACCATCATGCCGTTGAAGGTCGCCGATCGTCGCGGCACCATGGCCTTCACGTCGATCACCAACGCCCTGTACTACGCGGCCGACAACGGGGCCGACGTCGTCAGCATGAGCCTGGGTGCCGCGATCACGACCGACGCGGCCACCGACGCCGCTCTGCTGTACGCCTACAACGCGGGCTGCGTCATCCTGGCGGCCACCGGCAACGAGAACAACACCGTCGTCAGCTACCCGGCCATCAACCCGTACGTGATCGGCGTGGGCGCCGCGTCGCCGTGCGGCGATCGCAAGCGTTCGTCCAGCCTTCTGACCGAACTGAACCCCGGCGTGTTCGCCGATCCCAACGGCTACACCTGCGACGGCGAGCGCTGGTGGGGTTCGAACTACGGCGTCACGACCGCGGACGCGGCCGGAGCCGTGGACGTGATCGCACCGACGATCGTGCCGACCACCGACATCTCGGGCTTGGCCGGCTACGACGCGGGCAACTACGACATGTTCTTCAACGGCACCTCCTGCGCCACGCCGTACGCGGCGGGCGTGGCGGCGCTGATCAAGTCGGCCTATCCCACGTACACGGCGCAGCAGGTGCGTGACCGGCTGTGCGACACGGCGGCCGACGTCGTCAGCGTCGAGTCGGGCGCCGGCTGGGATCGCTACACCGGGTACGGCATGGTGGATGCCGCGGCGGCGGTGGCCGGCGGCGGCGGGACCGTGGGCACCGCGCCCGTGGCGGCCTTCACCGGCACGCCCGTCAGCGGTACCTATCCGCTGGCCGTGTCCTTCGTCGACCAGTCGGCCAACGCGCCGACCAGCTGGAGCTGGACCTTCGGCGACGGCGGCACCTCGACGGCCCAGAGCCCGTCGCACACCTACACGGTCGCGGGCACGTTCACCGTCAGTCTGACGGCCGCCAACGCCTACGGCAGCGATGTCGAAACGAAGACCGGCTACATCACCGTCACGGCGCCTTCGACCGGCGGCACGATGCATGTCGCCGACATCGTCGTGACGCGCATTCTCAGCGGGCGCAAGTACATCGGGCAGTGCGCCGTCACCATCGCAGACGTCAACGGGGCGCCCGTTTCCGGCGCCAGCGTGACCGTGATCTACACGGGCACCAACAGCGGCACGCTGACCGGCGTGACCGGCACCACCGGCGTCGTCAACTTCGTGACCGTGAAGTCGACGGCGACCGTTCCGTTCTGCTTCGAGGTGACGAACGTCACACACGCTTCGCTGACCTACGCGCCGGGCGACAACCTGGTGACCAAGTCCTGCGAGGGTGGCGACGTCTTCAATGCCGATTCCGGGCGGCTGGCCGCCGTGCAGCTGCTGGATGCCAGCCCGAATCCGTTCAATCCGCGGACGACGATCGCGTTCAGCCTGCCGGCAGCCACGGACATCCGGCTGACGGTGTACGATGCGCGCGGACATCAGGTCGCGGTACTGGCCGACGGCTCCTTCGCCGCCGGTCTGCACGAGATCATGTTCGACGGCACGGACCAGCCGAGCGGCGTGTACTTCTACCGTCTGCAGGCCGACGGGGCCGAGCAGACGGCGAAGATGATCATGCTGAAGTAGAGGTCCACTGCGCAGGTCCGGGGCTCCCGTGCTTCATGCTGCGGGAGCCCCGGACACCTTCATGCCCCGTCGCCCCGTCACAGGCTCGGCGCGGATGCAAAACCGTTCAACTCCTGAATCGATAACGCTTTGCTTCGGCGACTCACCGCACCATATTTCAAGCGTCGTCCCGTCCGGCCGGAGGTTTCCATGCCCCGGGGCATCGCACGCAAACTCGTGCTCTATCTCACCTCGATCATCATCGTCGTTGAAGGTCTCTTTGCCTTCAACGAAATCCGCTCCCAGCGCCGCCAACTCCTGGACGAAATGACGCTCAGCGCCGAGCTGGTTTCGCAGACCATGGTCAACGCGACCTGGAACGCGATGCTTGAGGACCGGCGCGAGTACGCCTACGAGATGATGAACAACGTCGCCCGCCAGCACACCGTCGACAAGGTGCGCATGTTCAACAAGGCCGGCCGTATCACGTTCTCGACCGCCGAGGACCGCGACCAGGTGGTGGACATCGACACCGAGGCCTGCGACCTGTGCCATGCCAGCGGGCAGCCTCTCGTGCATGTGGATATGCCGTCGCGCACGCGCGTCTACAGCAACGAGAATGGACAGCGCGTGCTGGGCATGATCACCCCCATCTACAACGAGCCGTCCTGCAGCGCGGCGGCCTGCCACGCACATCCGGCGGACATCCACGTGCTCGGCGTGGTGGACATCACCATGCCCCTGGCCCGCGTGAACGGCCAGATGCGCGAACTGGCGGCCAGGTCGGCCCTGATGTCGCTGCTGTCGGTCGTCACGGTGTCGTTCTTCGTCGTCCTGTTCGCCCGTCGCTTCGTGCAGCAGCCGGTGCGCAAGCTGATCGCGGCCACGCATACGATGGGCATGTCCGACCAGGTGGAGCCCGTCCAGATCGTCGCCGACGACGAGATGGGCGAACTGGCGCAGTCTTTCCATTCGATGCAGGAACGGTTGATCGCCTCCAACCAGCAGGTCCGCGACTTCACCGAAACCCTGGAGCGCCGCGTCGAGGAGCGCACGCAGCGGCTGCGCGAGGCCGAGCGGAAGCTCATCCTGAGCGACCGGCTGGCGTCCCTGGGGCAACTGGCGGCCAGCGTGGCGCACGAGATCAACAACCCGTTGTCCGGCGTGATCAATTTCGGGCGTTTGATGCAGCGGCTGACGGCCGGCAATGAGGTCCCTCGCGAACGCATGGCCGATTTCCGCACCTATCTGGGCCACGTCGTGAACGAGACCGAGCGCTGCGCCCGCATCGTCCGTGATCTGCTGGTCTTCGCGCGCCACTCGACCCAGGACTGGGCGCCGCAGGACTTCAACGAGATCGTCAGGCGCACCCTGTCGGTCATCAATCATCGGCTGGAACTGGGCGAGGTGACGCCGCAGTTGGAGCTGGCGCCGGACCTTCCTCCGCTGACCTGCGACGCCTCGCAGATGCAGCAGATCGTGATCAACCTGGTCCTGAACGCCGCGGAGTCGATGGCCCAGGGCAGCGTGACGATCCGCACCCGCTACGACCGTGAGCGGGACAGCGTGGTGCTCGAAGTCGGCGACACCGGCTCGGGCATCGCCCCGGAGCACCTGGCGCGCATCTACGATCCGTTCTTCAGCACCAAGGAGGATGGGAAAGGCACCGGGCTGGGGCTGGCCGTGGTGTACGGCATCGTGAACGCGCACGGTGGCCAGATCGACGTCGAGACGGCGGTCGGGCGCGGAACGACCTTCGAGGTGGCGCTGCCGCTCGGCGGCGGCGCCGGGGCCGGACCCGAAAATGCGGCCGAACGGCCGCCGACGGCGGTCTGAGCGTGCTGGCCTGCCTGTTGCCGGTCGCCGGAGTGGCGGAGGCCGACCTGGACGCGATCGAGCGGTTCGTCGCCGTGTATTTCGACTGCGAGACGCGGCGCCTGGCGCCCCTGGCGACGCCGCCGGACGCCTACGACGCGAAGCGCGATCAATACGACGCGACGGTGATCCTGCGCGCCGCGCTCGCGCAAAGCCCGCCGGGGGCGACGCGGCTGCTGGTGGTGACCGAGCACGACATCTTCATCCCGATGCTCACGTTCATCTTCGGGCAGGCGCAGGTGAACGGGCTGGCCGCCCTGCTGTCGCTGGCGCGGTTGCGGCAGGAGTACTACGGGCTGCCGGCCCGGCGCGAACTTTTCATCGAGCGGGTCCTCAAGGAGGTCCTGCACGAACTGGGTCACACGTTCGGACTCGTGCACTGCCAGGACCGGCAGTGCGCGATGTCGCTATCGATCAATGTCACCAATATCGACGTCAAGCGCGGCGAACTCTGTGCCGCCTGCGCGCGAACCCTGGGCGATCGCCGGCGAGCGGTCGGGCAGGGTGCGAACGGTGCCGACGGCGAAAACCGCGGAGAGTAAGTCATGAACAGCGTCTGGAAGATCCTGGTGGTCGACGACGAGATCTCGATGCGGGAGTCGCTCGCG
>JAIFKS010000083.1 GCA_020049465.1 bacterium
AGCCACGCAGCCGGGGCGGGTCCAACCGCGTGGAGAACCTGGTCACGTTGTGCAGCCGGTGCCATGGGTTTGTGCACGAAAACCATGGGTTTGTGCACGAAAACCATGGGTTCGTGCACGAAGGCGGCGGCGCCGGACTTGCGCCGGCGCAAGTCGGAGGTGCCGTGCCTTAGGATCGGCAGACCGCCATCGCCGGCCCATCATGGCGAACCACCTGGTCGTGCCCGACGCGAATGACGGGCACCGGGGTGCGCGCCGCCGGCGTGCATGATGGGATGGTGTGCCGGCCACACTTGAGCCAGCCACACCCGCGCCCAACGCACTCACGCCCGCGAACGAACATCCGTGCGCCCGCCGCCACCCTGACCACACCACAAAAGCGGCCACGCCCCCGAAGGAGCGCAGCCGCCTGACTCAACCGCCAGCGAAGGCGGCGACTCCCCTACTTCGCGACCGCCACCGCCTTCGGCAGCCTGGCCAGACTGAGCCGGCCCTGCTGCGCGTAGTCGATGGCCTCGCCCAGGATGCGCGCCGCTTCCTGCGGGGCGTGGAAGCCCATGGAGTTCTCGGCGTTGACGAAGTCGACGCGGAACTGGGCCTTGCGCTGCAGGGTGCGGGCTTCGGCCAGCTGCTCGTCGGTGGCGCCGGCGGCCATCGCCGCTTCGGTCTCGCCGATCAGGGCCACGACGGCGTCCAGAGCACGACCCATCAGGGCCTTGGTGCGGTCCTGGATGATGTGGACGCGCTCGGTCAGTTCGGTCGCCGACTCGCGGTGACAGACCTGGCAGGCCTTGGCGTCGTTCAGCAGCGGGCTGCGCACGTGGTGGTCGCTGACCTTCATCGCGCCCTCGCGGATGTAGGGCATGTGGCAGTCGGCGCAGGCCACACCGGCGCGCGCGTGCACGCCCTGGCTCCACATTTCGAACTCGGGGTGCTGCGCCTTGTAGGCCGCCGCACCGCTGTTCTTGTGCTTGAAGTCCAGAAACGGCGTGGCGTCGGGGAACTTGTGCTCGTCGTAGACGGCTTCGATCTGTTCGACCTTCAAGCCCTTGTGCCAGGGGAAGAACAGCGTCTCTTTCGAGGCACAATAGTACTCGACATGGCACTGGGCGCAGACCAGCGAACGCAGTTCCTGGCGGCTGGCCAGCGTGTTCGGATTGTAAGGCTCGGAGCGATCGCCTTCGCGCCACTTTTCGACCGACTCCAGGTGCGGCACGGGGTCGTCGCTGGCGGCCAGCGCGGCGATGCCGATGAGCAGGCCCGGGCGCGTGATGCGCAGCTGGTTCGAGGCGGGGTCGTGGCAGTCCAGGCACGTGACCGGATGTTCGACCTTCTTCGACGCTTCCGCGTAGGGCAGCGCCGAGATGATGGGGAAGCCCTTCATCAGCTGCGCTTGGCCGTTGTCGCTGAGCAGCGGTTCGTCCAGCGTGCCGGGCGCACCGGCGGCCAGGCCCGCTTCGCGGTAGGCGACGGTGATCGAGGCGTGGCAGTGCAGACAGGCACCCACCTGCGGGCGTTGCAGCACGCGCTCGGTCTCGCGCTGGTCGTGCAGCATGTAGGCGTGGCCACGGTCCTCGCGGAAGTCGATGGCGAACGCATAGCCGCTCCACATCGTCTTCAGGCGCGGGTCGCTCTCGATGTTGCTGACGGTGCGGGCCACGTTGTCGGCGCCAAGGGTATCGGGGTCGGCCTCGCTGCCGCCGTAGCGGGTGCGCTCCATGTCGACGGTACGCTTGTAGCTGTCGTACTGGCGCGGGAAGTTCTTGCCCCACTCGGCCGGGTCAGTGGTGCGCTCGGTCAGGTTGACCAGCGAAAAGACCGTCGTTTTCGCCTCGACCTTGCGCTCGGCCATGTTGTCGCGCAGGGCGAACACCGCAAGCATGGCCAGAGCCGTGACGATCGCGACCAGGATATACCGCATCTTCATCGTGATCTCCCTTTTAGCGCTCGGGGCCGTGCCCGGAGGCGACGTGGCAGCGGATACAGTCGAACCGGGTGTCGTCGTGCCCGTGTGCGGCGACGACGTCCTCGACCAGTTCGTGGTGGCACTCCCGGCAGTTGCGGTTGAGCACCCGCCGGTTGTGTTCGCGGATACGGATGGGCTCGGGGAAGTCCTGCAGCGTGAAGCCCTTCGAGTGCCAGAAGCCGTTCTCGGCCTTGGTCAACAGTTTGGGCACGATGCTGTGGGGCGAGTGGCAGTCGTTGCAGGTGGCCACGGCATGGTGGCTGGACTTGAGCCAGCCGTCGTACTGGTCGTTCATGATGTGGCAGTTCTTGCAGGCCCGGGGGTCGTTGGAAAAGTACGAGAGCCCCTTGCCATACAGGAACGTCGAACCGCCGAGCCCGACCAACGCGCCCAACAGGATTGCCAGAAACAGTCCCATGGTCCTCCCTTCCCGGCTCGCGCCGTCACGTGCGTGCGGGACCATATTCGGACCTTTATGTCCTATTTGCAAGTTATTTGTTTCACACGTTGGCGGGGATCGGCGGCTGGGCCGCGCCTGGAAGCGGGATCAGACAGCGACCAGCGCCGTCTGCGCCGAGAGCCTGGCCAGACAGCGGCGTGTGGTCACCGTAGGCAAGCGCTGTGCGTCCTGCCACGGCGGACCTGACGGGATGGTGCCGCCGGCCAACGCCAGGCCGGCACCGCAGCGGTCGGCCACGTGAAGCAGGTGCGTCCGCTGGTCCGGCGCGGCCGCGTGCAGATCGGCGACCACCCAGGCAGGCGCGGCCGCGCTCTCCACGTCCGCCCACGGCACGACACAGTGGCCCAGGTGGCGCAGCACGCCCTCATACCAGGCCTGGCGCAGTTCGTCGGTGGCGAACACCGCGAACACCAACGGCGCCCCGTCGACCGCCGGCACAACCTCGCCGCCCTGCGGCCGGCCCCGGACCGCCGCCAGCAGGCGGCGCGCATCGATGCGGCTGCGTGCGATCTCCTCGAACAGCCCCGGCAGGCGATCGGGCGTCACCGCGCACAGCCGCAGCAAGGCGAACAGGTCGGGATTCGCGGTGGCGGGATACAGCGCAGCGCCGTCGATGATGGAAAGCTGGTCGGCCAGCGCCACCAGGTTGACCAGCGGATTGGTCGCCGCATGCCGTCGGCCCGGAGCGTGGTGCAGCCGGACCGCCTCGCTCAGATAGGCCGGCAGGTTCCACTGTTCGAGCAGCCGCTGGCCGACCTGGGGATGGTTCACGCCCAGCGCCAGACGCTCGGCCGCCAGAGGATCCTGAGGATGGGATGCCAGGATGACAGCCAGTTCCGCCGGCGCCGCGCGCGCGATCACCAGCAGGCCGATGTCGTGCATCAGCCCGGCCACGAACGCCGTGTCCGGGTCGACCGCCCCGGTCAGGCGGGCCAGCGCCCGCGCCGACGCTGCGCAGTCGATCGAATGGTCCCAGGCCGCCATGCCGAAGCCCGGCAGCAGCGACACGCCGCCGAGCGCGTCGTCCAGGCTGGCTCCCAGCACCAGGTCGGTCAGACAGCCGTGGCCCAGCAGCACGACGGCGTCGGCCAGCGAGGCCACGCCGCGCGACCGCCCGTACATCGAGGAATTGGCCTGCTTGAGAACCCGCGCGCTCAGAGCCTGGTCGTTGCGGATGACACGGTCGAGATCCATGGCCGAAGTGCGGTCATCGCCCATCAGGCTGATGAGGTGGCGAGCCACCTCGTGCAGGGGAGGCAGCGTGCTCATGGACTGCAGGATGTGCGCGCGCGTCTGGGCCAGCGACATCTCGGGCTGTCTCCCTCGCGGTCCGTCCCTCCGGCAAGAAGGGAACGGCTGTGGCCGGGCGAGCCGTTCTGGGCTCTTTCGGGCGATCCCGGCCCCCGATTGAGGGAATATCGGCCGGGCTAGGCCCGGCCGTGGCTCCAGCGCGAGATGGGCCGGGCCAGCAGGAACAGCACGACCCCGGCCGCGGCCGACAGGAAGACGAAGATCACGAAGAACTCGTGCAGGCCCGTGATGCGGTAGCCGAGCAGCACCGGCGCCGGCTTGCCGGCCTCCGGATAGAATCCGCTGAGCACCCCGGCCAGCTTGTTCGCCGCGGCGCTGGCCAGGTACCAGACGCCCATCATCAGCGAGGCGAATCGCGGCGGCGACAGCCGGCTGACGGCGGCCAGGCCGATCGGCGACAGGCACAATTCGCCGAACGTGTGCAGCAGGTAGAGCCCCACCAGCCACATCATGCTCACTTTGACGGCCGGGTCCAGGCCCTTCACGCCGAAGGCGATGACCAGGTAGCCCAGGCCCAGGAACACGAAGCCCAGCGACATCTTGACCGGCGTGCTCGGGTCCAGCCTGCGCTTGCCGAGCGCCTGCCACAGCCAGGCGAAGACCGGCGCGAACAGGACGATGGCCACGGCGTTGATCGACTGGAACCAGCTGGCCGGCACGGTCCACCCGCCCAGGTCGCGCTCGGTCTGGCGGTCGGCAAACACGGTCAGCGAGGCGCCGGCCTGTTCGAAGGCCATCCAGAAGAAGATCACGAAGAACGAAAGGATGAAGATGACGGCCACCCGCTCCCAGTCCTCGCGCTGCAGCGGACCCTGGTTGCCGCCGTCGGCGTGGTCGGCGGTGCGGTGCGACGGCGGCAGGCCCAGCGGCCGACCCTGGGCGTCGACCACGTAGCGGTCCTTGAACATCTGGAAGATGACCGTGCCCGTGGTCATGCCGATGGCGGCCGACAGGAAGCCCCAGCGGAAATCGGAAGGGTCGCCGGTGTCGCCCAGACCGCCGGCCACCAGCGGCGCCAGGAAGGCCCCGATGTTGATGCCCATGTAGAAGATGGTGAAGGCCGAGTCCTTGCGGCGGTCGTCGGGCGCGTAGAGAGAGCCGACCATCGAGGAGATGTTCGCCTTGAACAGGCCCGTGCCGCAGACGATGACGCCCAGTCCCGCCCACAGCATCGGGATGGAGACGGCCGGGTTGTCGTGGAACGAGGCGCCCACGAACATCAGGAACTGGCCCAGCGCCATGATCATGCCGCCGACCAGGATCGAGCGCCGGTTGCCCCACCAGCGGTCGGCGATGTAGCCGCCGGCCAGCGGCATCAGATAGGCCAGACCGGTGAAGTTGCCGTAGAAGCCCGAAGCCTTCGCCACGTCGAAGCCCAGCGCCTTGGTCATGTAGAGCACCAGGATGGCGCGCATGCCGTAGTAGCTGAATCTCTCCCACATCTCGGTATAGAACAGAACCTGCAGTCCCTTGGGGTGTCCGCCCGTCATGTGCTCTCCCGGTTGCGGACCATCGCGTCGCAGACGCGATAGCCGTACTGTTCGTACAGGCCGTGCGCGTCCCGTGTGCGCAGGAACTGCTCGGACACGTCGGCCATGTCCGGGTGTTCGCCAAGGCAGTCCATCAGCCACTTGCCCAGGCCGATGTGCCGGTAGTCGGGGTGGACGATCACGTCACAGACCCAGGCGAAGGTGCATTTGTCGGTCACCGCGCGGGCGAAGCCGATCTGGCGACCGTCGCAATACAGGCCCAGCGTCAGTGAATTGGCGATCGATTCCTCGATGACGGCCTGCGTCCGGCCCGAGGCCCAGTACGATTCCTGGATGGCGGGCACGACGAAGAACAGGTCGAGTTCCGACTTGTCGTCGCTGATCCGGTAGCGGTTCCGCACCCACTCCATCAGAATTCCGCCGATTTGGGCGCGCGCGGGAAGGGGATCACGTCGCGGATGTTGGCGATGCCCGTGACGTAGTTGACGGCCCGCTCGAAGCCCAGGCCGAAGCCGGCGTGCGGCACGGTGCCGTAGCGCCGCAGGTCGCGGTACCACCAGTAGTTTTCCTTCGGCAGCTTCATCTCGTCCAGCCGCGCGTCCAGCACCGACAGCCTCTCTTCGCGCTGGCTGCCGCCGATGATCTCGCCGATGCCCGGCGCCAGCACGTCCATGGCGGCCACGGTGCGCCCGTCGTCGTTCAGGCGCATGTAGAAGGCCTTGATGTCCTTCGGGTAGTTCATCACCACGACCGGGCGCCGGCACAGTTCCTCGCACAGGTAGCGCTCGTGTTCCGACTGCAGATCCATGCCCCAGGAAATGGGGTATTCGAATTTGCGCGGCGCCTTGCCCAGCGCCTCCACGGCCTGGGTGTAGTCCATCCGCTCGAAGCTGCTCTCGACGAACGACTCCAGGCGCGTGATGGCCTCCTTGTCGACGTGCTCGGCGAAGAAGGCCAGGTCGTCGGCGCGCTCGTCCAGCACGGCCTTGAAGATGTAGCGCAGGAAGTCCTCGGCCAGATCGGCGTCGTCCTTCAGGTCGGCGAACGCGATCTCCGGCTCGATCATCCAGAACTCCGACAGGTGCCGGCTGGTGTTGCTGTTCTCGGCGCGGAAGGTGGGGCCGAAGGTGTAGACCCGGCTCAGCGCGCAGCAGTAGGTCTCGACGTTGAGCTGGCCGGACACGGTCAGGAAGGCCTCGCGCCCGAAGAAGTCCTGGCTGAAGTCGATCTTCCCCTCGGGCGTGCGCGGCAGGTTGGCCAGGTCCAGGGTCGAGACGCGGAACATCTCGCCGGCGCCCTCGGCATCGCTGGCGGTGATGATCGGCGTGTGGATCCAGTAGAAGCCGTGTTCGTGGTAGAAACGGTGCACGGCCTGGGCCAGGCAGTTGCGCACGCGTGTGGCGGCGCCGATCACGTTCGTGCGCGAACGCAGGTGGGCCACCTCGCGCAGGTACTCCATGGTGTGCCGCTTGGGCTGCATCGGGTAGGTCTCGGGTTCGTCGACCCAGCCCACCACCTCGAGGGCGGCCGCCTTCAGCTCCACGTTCTGGCCCTGCCCCTGCGACGCCACCAGTTCGCCGGTGGCGATGACCGAGCAGCCGGCGCCCAGCCGGACGATCTCGCCGTCGTAGTTGGGCAGGCTGCTGGGGGCGACGACCTGCAGGGGCGCGAAGCAGGTGCCGTCGTGCACGTTGATGAAGCTGAGCCCCGCCTTGGAGTCGCGGCGG
>JAIFKS010000126.1 GCA_020049465.1 bacterium
CGCCCTGACGGTCGCTTACGGCCGGATCAACTCGGACTACCTGAGCCTGGGCTACCCGGGCAGCCTCTCCCGCCTGACACTCACCGGCAGCAGTCTGACCGGATCGTCCGTGCTTCACACCTACTCGATGAACAACCGCTATTACGGCGGCGCCGGCGGCGACGTCATCGGCTACAGCGGCGGCATCTCGTATCTGGACGTGCTGGGCGGCGCGCAATACCTCTGCGAGCGCACCCAGCCGGGCTCGTGGCCGCTGCGGTTCGCCGTTGAGCCGTCGACCGTCGCGAACGTCACCATCGCCGGCCGGGTCGCAGTGCCCGTCCAGTACAGTGCCCTGAAAGTGACCGGCAGCGAAACGGGCGATGGCCTGGTCGTCGCCCAGAGCGGCACGGCCAACATGTTCGTCGCCAACGGCGGCTATGCGAACATCGCCGGCGGGATGACCATCGCCCAGCTGCAGAACTCGGCCGGCTGGGTCACGGTCGGTCCCGTCGCGACATTCGGCACCTCGTCGATCCGGACCAGCCAGTACCTGGCGATCGGCTACAACCAGTATGGAGGCCTGCCGGCCGGGCACGCGGAGCTGACGGTCAAGAGCCGCGCCTGGGTCGCCGTCGGCGACCGCTGCGACGTGGGCGACCCCGACAACGACGCCGGCAGCGTGCTGCGCGTCGCCGAGGGCGGCACCTTCCGCGTCAACGGCGGCATCAAGTTCTGGCCCACCACCGGCCCGGCGCTGGACCTCCGCGGCGGGCTGACGCACGTGCGCGGCGGCGCCTTCCTCTGGCCCGCGAACAAGTACCTGACGGTGTCGAGCCAGGTCGGCAATCCGGAACTGGCGATCAGCAGCGGCGTCATCAGCACCGGGCCGAGCACGCCCGCGTTCAACGCGCAGCTCTTCGTCGGCCGCGGCGGCGCCGGCAAGCTGCGCCTGTCGCAGATGGGGACGCTCCTGGCGATGGGCGCCGGCGTGACGACCGTCGGCGACTCGCTCGGCAGCGTGGGCACCGTGATCGTCGACTCGCTGGCCACGCTGTCGTGCGTCGGTCCCGTCAACCTGGGCTTCAGGGGCAACGGCTTTCTTGAGGTCCTGCACGGTGCGGTGGCCGACGTGGGCACGATGGCGCTCGGCATCGGCAGCACCGGCCTGGGCACCGCGACCGTCCGCGGCGACGGCTCGTACCTCCAGGTCCGCGACAACCTGTGGATCGGCGGCGGCTTCGGCGGCCCAGGCAGCACCGCCACGGTCGAAGCCGACTCGGGCGCGACGGTCAACGTCCTGCACACCGGCGGCGTCAATCCGGCGCTGACCACCATCTTCGATTACGGAAGCCTCGTCGTCTCGTACGGCGGGCGTCTGACCACCACCGGCACCGTCTCCAACTCGGGCGACATCTACTTGTCGGCGGGCGAGATCCAGGCGCTCAACGTGACCCAGCCGGCCAACGGCTCGCTCAGCGGCTGGGGCCGCCTGGTCGCCATGCTGCAGAACGGCGGACGCGTGAGCCCGTTGTCGTACACGTCGAACTTCGGTCGTCTGGAAGTGGACGGCAGCTTCACGCAGTTCGCCGGCGGCCGTTACCGCGTGGACCTGGGCACCGCGGCCGGCCTGCAGTGCGACACCCTGAACGTCAACGGCGCCGTGAACCTGGACGGCGTGCTCGAAATCCAGACGGCGGCCGGCTTCGCCGGCAACCCCGGCGACCTGTTCACGGTGCTGACGGGATACCCGGTCGCCGGCACGTTCAGTTCCGTCACCTGGAACGGCAGCCCGCTGGCCGGCCAGGCCGTGGTGCTCTACGACCCGAATTCGGTGCGGATCGGCATTCCGGGCGAGGCGACGGGCGTGGACGACCAGCCGACCGCCATCGCCCAGCTGCGCTTCGCTCCGGCCAATGCGGGCGGCGACCGGCTGGCGTTCGCGCTGGACCTGCCGGCGGCGGCCGATGTGCAGGTCAAGGTCTACGACATCCGCGGCCATGCCGTCGCCACCCTGCATTCCGGCGAACTGGGCCAGGGTCCGCACCGCCTGATGGACGAAGCGGGCGGCCGCAGCCTGCCCAGCGGCGTCTACTTCGCGCGGGCGGTGGTGCGCACCGGCAATGAGACCACCGTCAGGACGGCGCGCACGGTGATCGTGCGGTAGAACTCCCGCTGGCGAGCGGTGGGTGGAGGGGCGCCCGACTCCATGGGGAGCGGGCGCCCTTTCGGCTGCCGGGCGACGATGGCAGCCGGGCCTGCCTACAACGCCGCCCCCGCGATCAGGTAAGGTACGCCTGCTCGCCGTGCAGCGACTCATCGAGGGTCGATTCCATCTGCTCGGTGGTGCGCACCGGCGTGAACTTGTTGATCAGCCACAGCATGCCCCAGGTGAAGCCGAAGGCGTAGAGGCTGGAGCCGATGATGGCCACGACCTGCTTGACGAAGAACGCCCCGCCCCCGTGGATCAGACCGTCGGCGCCCGCGGGGTTGATCGCCGTGGACCCGAACAGGCCCAGCAGGATGATACCCAGCGCGCCGCCCACCCCGTGCACACCCCACACGTCCAGGGCATCGTCCCAGTGCAGGCGGTTCTTCAGTTCCACGGCCAGGTAGCAGACCACGCCGGCGATGATGCCGATCGCCGCGGCCGTCCCGGTCGACACGTAGCCGGCCGCGGGCGTGATGGTGGCCAGTCCGGCCACCGCGCCGGTCAGCAGCCCCACGAAGCGGGGCTTGCGCACGCGCGACCATTCGATGATCAGCCACACCACGGCCGCGAAGCTGGCCGCGATGTCGGTGTTCAGGAAGGCCAGCGCGGTGATGTGGTCGACGCGCAACTGGCTGCCGGCGTTGAACCCGTACCAGCCGAACCACAGCAGACCGGTGCCGAGGGCCACCAGCGGGATGGAGTGCGGCCCCTTCTCGCTCACGCGACGCTTGCCCACGAACAGCACCGAGGCCAGCGCCGCCATGCCGGCGATGTTGTGCACGGCGATGCCGCCGGCGTAGTCGAGCACGCCCCACTTGGCCAGCAGCCCCCCGCCCCAGATCATGTGCGCGAACGGGAAATAGACCAGCAGCAGCCACATGACCAGAAAGACCAGATAGGCCGGGAAGCGGATGCGATTGCTGAAGGCACCGGTGATCAGCGCGGGCGTGATGATGGCGAACATCATCTGGTAGGCCACGAAAACCAGCAGCGGAATGGCGCCACCCGCGAACGGCGTCGTGGGGTCGATGCCCCGCAGGAAGGCCTGGTCGAGGTTGCCGATGAAACCGCCTTCGCCCCCGGAGAAACACAGCGAATAGCCGCAGACGTACCACAGGATGGTGGTCACGCCCATCGAAACGAAGCTCTGGATCATGATGGACAGCACGTTCTGCCGCCCGACCAGCCCGCCGTAGAAGAACGCCAGCCCGGGGGTCATCAGCATGACCAGGCTGGTGGCGAGCAGCATGAAGGCCGTGTGGCCGGTGTCGAACATGGGAGCCTCCCGGAGGTGATGGGGGTGTTGGACAGGCTCGATGATCGTCAACCGGCGGCCGGACGGGCAATGAGGGTGAACCTGAATCGGTCTCAGGGAATCCCTGACCGGGCGCGCGCGGACTTGTCCCCGGCCGCCCCGGGCGCTAGCTTCGGCGGGCCCCCAGACCCACGCCCGGAAGGCGCGCCATGTCCGATTCCCTCCAGCACCGCCTGCAGGAGCGCGTCAAGGAACTGACGGCGCTGCACACCACGGCCCGCCTGCTCCAGGACACCACCAGCCCGTGCGACGCCATCGTGCCCGAGGTGGTCGCCCAGCTGCCGCAGGCCTGGATGCACTCCGAGGTCGCCGAAGGCCGCATCCGCTGCGGCGAATCCATCTGGTCGACCCCCGGCTTCCGCGAAACGCCCTGGCTGCAGCGCGAGGCCTTCCGGCTGCGCAACGGGCAGACCGGGGACATCACCGTGGCCTACCGGGACGAGCGGCCGGCCGCGGACGAAGGGCCGTTCCTGGCCGAGGAGCGCGACCTGATCCGCTCGCTGGCCGAGATGCTGCGCGCCTGGTTCCAGCACCGCCACGACGACGCGGCGCTGCTGGCGGTCAACGAATCGCTGGAGCGCCAGGTGGCCGAGCGCACGGCCAGCCTCAGGCGCCTGGCGGCCGAGGTCTCGCTGGCCGAGGAACGCGAGCGCCGCCGCATCGCCGAAGACCTGCACGACCACCTGGGGCAGGCGCTGGCCCTGCTGAAGATCCGGCTGCGCGCTCTGCGCGGCGATGCCATGTTCAGCGGCCACGACGCCGCTCTCGGGGAGCTGGTGGCGCTCAGCGACCAGGCCATCCGCTACACGCGCGGTCTGACCTTCGATTTGTCACCGCCCATCCTCTACGAACTGGGTCTGGGTCCGGCGCTGGAATGGCTCGGCGAAGACACGGCCCGGCGCCACGGTCTGCGCGTGGACGTGCGCGACATCGCGCCGCGCAAGCTGCCGGACGATCTGAAGGTGATGCTCTGGAAGTCGGCGCGCGAACTGCTGCACAACGTGGTCAAGCACGCCAAGGCGCACGTGGTCGTGATCACGCTGGAATGTCGCGACGGCGACGTCATCCTGATCGTTGCCGACGACGGCCACGGTTTCGACCCCGCCCTGGCCCGCCGTGACGCCGGCGCCAAGTTCGGGCTCTTCTCCATCGAGGAACGCCTGCGCCAACTGGGCGGGGACATGGAACTGGAGACCGGACCGGGACGCGGCACGCGCGTGCGCCTGACCGCCGGCATGACCGGAGGCGACCGATGAGCGTGACCATCCTGCTGGCCGACGACCACCGCATCTTCCGCGCCGGTTTGCGGCCGCTGCTGGCGGCGCAGCCCGATCTGGAGGTCGTCGCCGAGGCCGACGACGGCCTGCGCGCGCTGGAACTGGCTCGCGAGCTGAAGCCCGACATCGCCGTGCTGGACATCACCATGCCCGGCCTGAACGGCCTGGAAGTGACGCGGCACCTGGCACAGGAAGCCCCCACGGTGCGCGTGATCATCCTGTCGATGCACAGCGACCGCCGCTACGTGCTGGAGGCGCTGCGCGCCGGCGCCCGCGGCTATCTGCTGAAGGACGCGGGCTTCGAGGATCTGCTGGTGGCGATCCGCGCGGTGCACGACGGCCGCGTGCATCTGGGCGCGACCGTGGGCGAGCAGGTCATCCGCGACTACGTGCACCTGTCCCGGACCGGCGACAGCGGCGTGTTCGCCGTGCTTTCCGGCCGCGAGCGCGAGGTGTTGCAACTGCTGGCCGAAGGCCTGGCCACCAAGGAGATCGCCGACCGCCTGACGCTGTCGGTCAAGACGGTCGAATCGCACCGCAAGTCCGTGATGGACAAGCTGGAGATCCACAGCATCGCCGAACTGACCAAGTACGCGATACGCGAAGGGCTCACGCCGCTCGAATGAACGGTATGAGCCCCGCTGTCGCTTTGTTCGCCGACCGCTCTTCGACGCCGGCCCTTCGCGGTCGCATCGGGCCGACTATCCGGCCAGGTACGCCTCCATCATCCCCAGCTTCCTGTCCAGGCCGTCGGTGAGGGCCACGAGGCTCAGCCGCCGCCGTCCGGCGCGCGCTCCAGCCGCTGCAGGATGGCTTCGGCGTCCGCCTCGCCGGCGGTTCCCGTTCCGAACGGATCGTCCTGTTCGTCACGTCCGAGCAGCGCGCGCGCCAGGTTGGCGACGCCGACAGCCAGCACTTCGGTGTCGTACCCGCCCTCGAGCACGGTCACCACGCGGCCGCCGCACAGTTCATCGGCCGCCTGCACCAACTGCCTGCAGGCCCAGGCATACCCGCTCAACGTGTACTGCAGCTGCGCCAGGGGATCGCGCCAGTGCGCGTCCCAGCCGCCCGAGATGATCAGCAGCTCGGGCGCGAACCGTCGCAGCGCCGGCAGCACGATCCGCCCGACGGCAGCGCGCAGACCGCCGTCACCGGTACCCGGCGGCAGCGGGATGTTCACGTTCAGACCAAGGGCCGCGCCGTCGCCCGCCTCGGTCAGCCAGCCTGTGCCCGGCCAGAGCGGGAACTGGTGCAGCGAGATGAAGAGCACCGACGGATCGTCGTAGAAGATGTCCTGCGTGCCGTTGCCGTGGTGCACGTCGAAATCGACGACGGCGATGCGCGGCTTCGCCGGCGCACCGCCGCCGACCGCCATCGCCTGGGCCGCCCGCGCCGCCACCGCCACGTTGTTGAAGACGCAGAAGCCCATCGTCCGCGACGGCGTGGCGTGGTGCCCCGGCGGCCGCACCAGGGCCAGGCCGCGATCCAGTTCGCCGCGCAGGACGGCGGCTGTCAGATCCACCGCGCCGCCGGCCGCGCAGACGGCCGCCCGCCAGGTGTGTTCGTTGGCGTAGGTGTCCTCGTCCAGCATCACCGGGGGGCCGGACGTGAGGCGGCCCACCTGGTCGAGGTGGGCCGCATCATGGGCGAGCAGCAGTTCCTCGCGAGAGGCAGGACGCGCATCCAGGTTCCGGAACGCACCGCTCAATCCGGTGCGCTCCAATTCGGCCGCGATGGCGACCAGACGTTCCGGGCGCTCCGGGTGTCCGTCCCGCCGGTGTTCAAGAAACAGCGGCGCCTGCACGAGTCCGACGATGGGCGGCATGGCATGTCCCCGTGGCAGGCGGCCGGATGCATCACTGAGGCGAACCCTATCCGTCCGCCTGCGCTTCCTTGAACTCCGGCGACGCCTGGCGCGCATGCGCCTGCTGCACCGTGGCCCAGGCGCAGCGCGGCATCGGCGGGCGACCCACCATGGCGCGGCGGATCTCCTCGATGATCGCGGGGCCCAGATCGGCCGCCGTGCGGAAGGCGCCGCCCACGAAGAACGGGCGCCGGCCGTTGCCGTCGGGCCAGTGCACGCCGATGGTGCCGCCGTAGACGTTGTGCGAGCCGGACATGTGCTTCAACTGCATCGAGAACATGCGGTCCGGCTC